>NZ_CALPCY010000012.1:0-121097 GCF_943193115.1 Otoolea muris | reverse complement strand
AGAAAAAAGTGGGTGATTTTTGAAAAATAGGTTCTGAAAGCCCCATGAAATAAGGGCTGAAGATTCCGAGAAGTTATATTTACCAAATAAGGAGGATCAGATGGCAAAATATATTTTTGTGACAGGCGGCGTGGTATCAGGTCTTGGAAAGGGGATCACAGCCGCCTCGCTGGGGCGTCTTTTAAAGGCGCGGGGATTTAAGGTGGCGGCGCAGAAGCTGGATCCATACATCAATGTGGATCCGGGGACTATGAGCCCGTACCAGCACGGCGAGGTGTTTGTGACCGAGGACGGGGCGGAGACGGATCTGGATCTCGGCCACTATGAGCGGTTTATCGACGAAGATTTAAACCGTTTTTCCAATCTGACCACAGGAAAGGTTTACTGGAATGTATTAAATAAGGAGAGAAAGGGAGAATACCTGGGAGAAACGGTGCAGGTGATTCCCCATATCACAAATGAGATCAAGTCCTTTATCTATTCCGTGCGGGAAAAGACGGATGCGGACATCGTGATCACCGAGATCGGAGGCACGACGGGCGACATCGAGTCCCAGCCGTTCCTGGAATCGATCCGGCAGGTTTCGCTGGAAGCGGGGCGCGGAAACTGCCTGTTTATCCACGTGACCCTGATCCCGTATCTGGAGTCTTCGGGGGAATTTAAATCCAAGCCGACCCAGCACTCTGTAAAGCAGCTCCAGTCCTTTGGAATCATGCCGGATATCATTGTGGCCCGCGTGGACCGTCCGGTGGACGATGCGTCCATTTTCCGGAAAATCGCGCTGTTTTGCAATGTAAAGGAGGACTGCGTGATCGAAAACAGGACGCTCCCGATCCTCTATGAGGCCCCGGTAATGCTGGAGGAGGCGGGGCTGGCGCGGATCGCTATGCGGGAGCTGGGGCTTGAGGAGAGGGCGCGCGCGTGCGATTTGCGCGATTGGGATCAGATGCTTGCCCGGATCCGCAACAGTGAGAGGGAGGTTAAAATCGCGCTTGTGGGGAAATATGTGAAGCTGCATGATTCGTATCTCTCGATCGCCGAAGCGCTGCGCCATGGAGGCTGGGAGAACCAGGTAAAGGTTCAGGTAGAGTGGATTGACAGCGAGAGCATCACGCCGGAGACAGAGGAAGCGCTTCTGGGAGGCTGCGCGGGCATCATCGTTCCCGGGGGATTCGGCGTGCGGGGTGTCGAGGGCATGATCGGGGCGGCCGGGTTTGCGAGGAGGCGGCGCATCCCCTATCTCGGAATCTGCCTGGGCATGCAGATCGCAGCCATCGCGTTTGCCAGGGAGATCCTGGGCTATGCGGACGCCAATTCGAGCGAATTCGACCCGGGAAGCGCCCATCCGGTGATTGCGCTGATGGAGGAGCAGACGGGGCTTGCAAGTATGGGAGGGACCATGCGGCTCGGCGCTTACCCCTGCCGGATCACGCCGGAAACCCATATGATGAAGGCATACGGCGCGGAGGAAGTGAGGGAGCGCCACCGCCATCGTTATGAGTTTAACAATCATTTCCGCGAGGCATATGCAGAGCATGGGGTCGTATTCTCCGGCCAGTCCCCGGACGGGACGCTTGTGGAGGCCATGGAGCTTGCGGATCACCCCTTTTATGTGGGGGTCCAGTACCATCCGGAATTTAAAAGCCGCCCCAATCGCGCGCACCCGCTGTTCCGCGAATTCGTGAAGGCGGCGGCAGAAACGCGGCGGGAGTGACGGAGAAAATGAGCGTTTAAACACGCCGCATCGGAAATGGCCGCGCGGCAGCCATATGAATGAAAGAAAGGAACATTATAATGAAAATCAATGAACATTACAGGGAACTCCCTGAGAGCTATCTGTTTTCAACCATCGCCCAAACGGTAAACGAGTATACAAAAGCGCATCCGGAGGCGAAGATCATACGTATGGGGATCGGGGACGTTACGCTGCCCATTTGCCAAAAAGCGGCTGAAGCCTTTGCCGCGGCGGCCAGGGAGCAGGGGGAGGCCGAATCCTTCCATGGCTATGGGCCGGAGCAGGGATATGAGTTTCTGAGGGAACGGATCCGGGATTATTACGCGTCTTTCGGAGCCTGTGTGAAAATGGACGACATTTTTATCAGCGACGGGGCAAAAAGCGATCTGGGGAATATTCTGGATCTCTTTGACGCGGACAATACGGCCCTGATTCCGGATCCCGTCTATCCGGTTTATATGGACACCAACGCCATGGCGGGGCGGAGAATTGCATTTTTAGACGCCAACCCGGGGAACGGCTTTCTTCCCATGCCGCCGTCCGGGCAGCGCGGGGATCTGATCTATCTCTGCTCCCCCAATAACCCGACCGGGGCTGTCTACAACCGGAGCCAGCTCACAGAGTGGGTGGAGTATGCGAACCGGGAGGGCGCGGTGATTCTCTTTGACGCCGCTTACGAAGCCTTCATCGCGGATCCGGAGCTGCCAAGGAGTATATATGAGATCCCGGGCGCAGAGACGTGCGCCATCGAATTTTGTTCCCTGTCCAAGCTGGCCAGCTTTACAGGAACACGGTGCGGCTATACCGTTGTCCCCAAAGCGCTTGTGCGGGGCGGCATGTCCCTGCGCAAAATGTGGCTGCGCCGCCAGACAACGAAGTTCAACGGCGTCTCCTACCCGGTCCAGCGGGCGGCCGAGGCGGCATTTACAGAGGAAGGGATGGCCCAGTGCAGGGAGCATTTGGATGTATACCGGGAAAATGCGCGCGTGATACGGGAAACGCTTGCGCAGCTTGGCATCTGGCATATTGGGGGGACGGATTCGCCCTATATCTGGATGCAGTGCCCGGGAGGAATGAAATCATGGGAATTTTTTCAGGAGCTGCTCGAAAAAGCGAATGTGGTCGGAACGCCGGGGAGCGGATTTGGTAAGAACGGAGAGGGATTCTTCCGGCTGACGGCGTTTGGGACAAAGGAGGATACGGCCGAGGCGATGGAGCGGATGAAGAGAATGTAGCGGACGGCATTTTTCAAACACACTTTAAGGAACCGTCACGAAAGAACCTGTGCCATTTGCTTGTCTTTTCTTTGACAGCGCCGATCAAGCATCAGTTACACAGCCCGCTATGCGCCTGATGCCTGATTGGCGCCCAGGAAGAAAATCCTGCGCACTTCGCACAAGTTATTACAGTTCCTAATTCTGTTTTTGTTTCCACCATACATAGGACATCAGGGCCGGAAGAAAGGCGGCCAGGAGGATGCCTGAGAGGGCAATCGGCATGCCGCGTTTTGTGGCCAGGAACCGCCCGAAGATGAGGAGCATGGCGCCTGCCGCAAACATGGTTTTTCCTCCAAGGCGGTGCGTCCGGAGCCAGATATCGTCGTCGGAAAGCGTCCACGGCGTCTTGATTCCCATGTAATAATTGCTTTTCAGCTTTGGCATCATATTGCCGAGCCACATAAGCAGAATGCCCAGAAGGACCATGATGATCCGGCCCACGGACAGCCTTCCTGGATAAAAGGATTCGCTGAGGATAATACCAAGCAGAATCAGCAGGAAGATCTCTAAAAAGATGCAGAAGCGGCCGTAGTACAGCGCGAATTTCCGGTAATGGTTCTTTCGCGGGTCGATGCGCGGCAGTATGTCGAACAGCACAGCGAAAAGGGGCATCATCGCGTAGAGCAGCCAGATTTGGATCTTGGGGCTGTATGCGACTGAACCGTCCACCTGCCAGTTGGTCGGAATCTGCTCCGGGAGAAGCGGGTAGGACACCGCAGTCATAAGAAAGCCGGCGCAGGCTAAAAGGCCGCAGAGGATCCGTGTTTTTTTACTTATCATCTCTTTGCTCTCCTTTCAGGGAAAAAATCCAGTTCAGGATATCGTCCATAACCGTTGTATTGAGGGAATAGTAGATATATTTCCCTCTTTTTTCATCGTCTATCAGACCGCAGGCGCGCAGGACGGACAGATGATGGGAGATCGTGGCTCCTGTCATCTGAAAATGCTGTACAATATCTCCTGCCGGAAGCGGCCCGTGTCTCAAAAGCTCCAGAATCTGCCGTCTGGTAGGATCTGAGAGGGCCTTAAAGGTATCGCCGAATGCCATATCCCGCTGGCTCCTTTTTCATTATATTTAGATATATATCTAAATATAAAATATCATACAGCGCCTTTTTTGTCAATTGGGATGTATTGGTCATATTTCCCCTGCGCGTTCATATATTGTAACAGTTATTTTGAGAGAAAAGGAGGCGCGGGGGATGGACAGAAAAGACAGGCTGTTTCAGTTATTTTCTAAAAATGTCAGAGGGGTGCTGGAGAGAGCGGCTGCGGATCCGGACAGAATCGAGGAAATCCGCATGCGGATCGGCGCTCCGCTGTTTTTGATATACAAAGGCGCAGAGTACGCGGTCAGCCGGAACGGGGCTCTGGTGAGCCGGCGGGGCTGGGAGGACGGGGAGGTGATGCGGATTCGCAGGGAGGATGTGGAGGAGACGCTTCAGTGCGCGGTCCGTTCATCGCTGTACGCCTATGCGGAGGAGCTCCGGCAGGGGTTCATAACCGTGCAGGGAGGCCACCGGATTGGCCTTGCAGGGCGGGCGGTGCTGGAGGGAAACCGGGTAAAGACCATACAGCCGGTTACGTTTTTGAATGTGCGTGTGTCTCATGAAATCAGGGGATGTGCGGACCGGATCATGCCCCTTATCTATAACCGGGCGGCCGGGACGCTGTACCATACGCTTTTAATTTCCCCTCCCAGGTGCGGCAAAACAACGCTTCTGCGCGATATCGTCAGGCAGGTATCGGACGGAAGCAGCGATCGGCCGGGACAGAATGTGGGGCTGGTGGACGAGCGTTCAGAAATCAGCGCGTGTTTTCAGGGAATCCCGCAGAATGACGTTGGCCGGCGCACGGATATTCTGGACTGCTGTCCCAAGGCAGAGGGAATGATGATGCTGATCCGCTCCATGGCTCCGGAGGTGGTGGCTGTGGATGAGATCGGGGGACAGGCCGATCTGGAGGCGGTGAGGAGCGCGACGTACTGCGGCTGCCGGATCCTGGCGACTGCGCACGGCGCTTCGATGGAGGAGATCGGGCAGAGGCCGGGGCTTAGGGATTTTCTGGAAAACCGTATGTTTGAGCGCTATCTGGTGCTCGGGAACGCGCGGGGGCCGGGAACGATTAAAGGGGTATTTGACAGCCGGGGGAGGAGACTTTTATGTGGATGAAGCTTCTGGGCGCCGCCCTGGTGGTGGGCTCGTGTACCGGCTTTGGGCTTGGGGCGGCGAGGCGCCTTAGGGAGAGAAGGCGGCTTTTAGAAATTCTGCGGCAGATGATTTTCCATCTGAGGGGAGAAATCCTCTACGCGAACGCGCCCTTATCCTGCGCGCTTTTGAGGACAGGAAACAGGGGGAGCGGATGGGCGGCCGCATTGTTTACGGAAAGCGCAAAGGAGCTGGAAAGAGAGGGCGGGGAGCCGTTTGAGGTGATTTGGAAACGGCAGGTGGAGCTGCTATCCGGCGATACGGTTCTGAAGGAGCCGGATCTGAAGGCGCTTTTGCGGTTTGGCATGAATCTTGGGTATCTGGATCGGGACATGCAGGAAAAGACAATGCAGCTTTACCTGGAGGAGCTGGAGCTGGCCCTGGAGCGGCTGCGCAGGGAGGAGCCGGACAAGAGCAGGCTGCTGTTCGGGATGGGCGTGCTGGGCGGCCTGTTCCTGACCGTGATACTTATATAGAGACATGTGCTCCCAAAGTCTCCCCGCATCGGATTTTGTGAGAGTTTGGGAGTACACAGACAAAAATGGGAGGAAGCAGATGGGGGTAAATTTGATTTTCAGGATTGCGGCAGTAGGCATCCTGGTTTCCGTGATTTGTCAGATCCTAAAGCACAGCGGGAGGGAGGAGCAGGCATTTCTGACAAGCCTGGCGGGCCTTTTGCTGGTGCTGTTCTGGATGGTTCCTTATATATATGAGCTGTTTGAGACGATGAAGGATCTGTTTGCGCTGTAAAGCGCGGGCCGGATATACAGATGCAGGGGAGGTGCGGGATGAGCATTATTACAGCTTCGGTTCTGGGGCTTTCAGCCGTGCTGCTGGCCGTCCAGTTAAAAGGAAAAGGCGGGGAATACGGGATTTACATTGTCATGGCGGCGGGGCTTTTACTGTTTTTCTATGGGGCGGGAAAGCTGCGGATCATCCTTGATACGGCGCGCCGGATTGAGGAATACATACGCCTGAATCATGTATACTTAACCACTCTTTTAAAAATGGCCGGGATTACGTATATCGCAGAGTTTGCCTCGGGAATCTGCCGGGACGCAGGGTATGGGGCTATGGGAACCCAGATTGAGATTTTTGCCAGGCTTTCGATTCTGGCGCTCAGCATGCCGGTGCTTCTGGCCCTTCTGGAAACGCTGGAGGACTTTTTTGTATGAGCAGGGTGTGTGTGAGGGTCATCTCTGCCGTGTTCCTTTTACTCCTGATGATGAAAGCCGGCGCGCGTCCCTGTTTTGCCATGGATGTCCGGGGCAAAGGGGCCGGGGAAAGCGGATGGGAGGAGGCGGACGGCGGGGAAGCGGGCGATCCAGGCGGCGGAGCGTCCCGGGGCGATCCGGGACAGACAGAGATTGAGAGCCTTATCGGGGAACTCGACCTGGCCCCGGTTGAATATTTCCTGAAACAGCAGACGCAGACAGAATCCGTGACCTTTAAGGGGCTTTTGGGGACTCTGCTGCAGGGTGATTTTTCCGGAGCGTTCCGTCAGTGCATGGCGCTTGCGCGGGACAGCCTGTTTGCGGAGATTGAAAATGGAGGTTCCCTTCTGGGACAGGTCCTGGCTCTGGGGCTTGCAGGGGCCCTGTTTGCAAATTTCTGCGGCGTTTTTTCTAACAGCCAGATTGCGGAGACTGGCTTTTATGTTACGTATCTGCTGATGTTTACCTTCCTGGCGGCCAGCTTTCTGGAGGCAATATCCGTGGCCGGGGGGCTGCTCTCAGACATATTTGAATTTGTACGGGCTCTTGTGCCCTCGTATTTCGCCGCAGTCTCATTTGCAGGGGGAAGCTTAAGCGCCGCGGCAGGCTATGGGTGGATGCTGTTTTCCATCGGGCTTGCCGAGTGGGCCTTTGTAAGGCTTACCATGCCCTTGATCCGGGTTTACATCCTCTTCATCCTGGCGGGCTGTCTTTTAAAGGAAAATCTGTTTTCACGCCTGACAGAGCTTCTGGAAACGGCGATCCGGTGGGGCCTTAAATCTGCGGCCGGGGTGATATTGGGCTTTCAGATGCTGCAAAATATGGTAATCCCATATGCGGATTCCCTGAAAAATGCGTCTATCCGGCGGATCATCAGCGCAGTTCCGGGGCTCGGGGGCGGTGCCGGGGCTGTCTCGCAGATGCTTCTGGGAGCGGGCGTGCTTTTGAAAAATACGATGGGAGCGGCGGCCGTGCTGGTTCTTGTGATGCTGTCCCTTGCGCCTCTGATAAAGCTTCTGGCGCTCTGCTTCTTCTACCGCGCGGCGGCGGCTATCCTGCAGCCGGTCTGTGATAAGCGTATGGCGTCATGTATAAACGGCGTGGGAAACGGCTGCTGGCTTCTGCTCTCCATGTCCGGGACCGCGCTGCTCCTGTTTGGCCTGTCGCTGGCCATTATCTGTATGTCCGCCAACGCCGTATATTTTGCAGGGTAAAACGAAGCGCGCCGGGGCGTGTTGAAAAACAGAGAGAGGAGTGTGGGGCGGATGGCAGGAATGAAGGAATGGCTCAGCAGCATCGTGTGTTACCTTATCTTTACCTCGGCGGTTATGAGCCTTCTTCCGTCCGGCAAATATGAAAAATATCTGCGCCTGTTTGCAGGCTGCGTGCTGATTCTGCTTGTGCTTAAGCCCGTGACCGGGGGGCTTGGCCTGGAAGAACGGCTTGACGCCCTGTTTCGTTCGGTCTCCTTTGAATATGAGATCGGTGAATTTTCCGAACATCTGGGGGAGATTGAACAAAAGCGCATGGATCGGCTGTTTGACGAGTACGAGGCAAAGGCGAACGAGGAGCTGATCCGCCTGGCTGAACGGGAAGGGCTGGCCGTAGGGAGCGCGCGCGTAAGGCTGGCGCGGGATCCCGGGCGCGCCGGCTTTGGAACGATCGAGAGGATTGAGGTGCGGCTTTTAAACAGGGACATGCAGCCCGGGGAGGCGACGGCGGACGGCGCGGCGCAGGACGGGCCTTCGGCATATACCCGTGATGGGGAGAAAGGAGAAATACGGATTGCGCCTGTGCAGACAGTCACTCTGGAGCCGGCAGGAGCGGGGAAACAGGGCGCGTCCGGCCGGGAAAATAAAACGGAAGGGGAAAACGCCGCCGTGGAAAACGGGGAGGGGGACGGGCCTTTCGGGCAGGCGGCGGGCGCTCCGGCCATGCGGATAAACGATATGGAGGCCGTCTTCAGGCTTCGCCGGGAGATAGCGGATTATTATCAGGTGGAGGAAAACTATGTGGAAATCAGGCTTGAAAATTAAGAAGGAATGGGTTCAGGGAAAGGAACGGTGGCTGTTCCTTCTGGTGTGCGGGCTGTTTCTTCTGATCCTGTCCGTCCCGGCGGGCAGCGGGGAGAGAAAAGCCAGGGAGGCGGCTGCTTTGGCGCCAATCGGCGATCCGGAGGAGGAGACAGGGGGAGACGGGGCCATGGAGGGCGTATCCGGCCCGTCCGGAGGCGCGGCGCGGGGAAGCCAGGATGCGGAGCGGCTCTATGAGCAGGAATTAGAGGAGCGCGTGCGGGAAATACTGCGCCATGTGGACGGAGTCGGGGAGGTGGACGTCATGATAACACTCCGCTCTTCCAAGGAAAAGGTGATCCATGTGGATAAGGATAAAAGCCGCTCGTCCACGGAGGAAAAGGACAGCGCGGGGGGAACGCGGACGGCGCTCACGGAGGATATAAAGGAGAGCGCGCTTCTTGCGAAAAGCGATGGCTCCGGCGGCGATCCGGTGATTGAAAAGGAGCTTCTGCCGGAGATCGCCGGCATCGTCATAAGCGCCCAGGGGGGAGGGAGCGCGCAGGTCAAAGCGGAAATTTCTGAGGCAATGGTAGCATTATTTGGCATTCCCGCACATAAAATAAAAGTATTAAAGCGGGTGGAATAAAGGAGCATGCAGCGTATGAAGATGAAACGACTCTTTCGCAGAAACCAGATTATTATTACGACACTTGCCATCATGATTGCGGCTGCCGGATACTTAAATTATTCGGGAAAGAAGGAAGTGGCCGGCGGCGAGGTATATGAGGCGGGCGCTATGGAGATCTCCGACGAGGATATCCTGGCAGAGAACCAGATGGTATCAGGCGGGGCGCAGCTTTCGCAGGATGCGGCAGACGGCGGTACATACGGAGCGCAGGCTGAGGACGCGTCGGCAAATGGAGGCGAATACACGGAGATCGCGAGCCTGGACGATCCGCAGGAGGGAGACGCGGCTCTGACAGGTTCAGACGCAGGCGAAGGAAGCGCTGTGATGGATAACCCCGGGGAGGCGATCCTGACAGGCGGAACCAGCGTGACAGAGTACATCGCCAATGTTCAGCTCAGCCGCGAGCAGATCCGGGCCAAGAGCAAGGAAACGCTCAATGAGATCATCAACAACGAGAGCGTGGACGCAGCGTCCAGAGAGGCGGCTGTCCAGAGCATGATGAATCTGACCGCCATCGCGGAAAAGGAGAATGCGGCGGAAACCCTGCTGATGGCCAAGGGCTTCGCCGATCCGGTGGTCAGCATCACGGACGGGAAGGTGGATGTGGTGATCAATGCAGCCAGCATCACGGATCCGCAGCGGGCGCAGATCGAAGATATCGTGAAGCGCAAGACAGAGACAGGGGCGGAGAATATTGTGATAACGCTTTTGAATCTGCAGGAATAAGGAGTGTGTGGAAAACATCGATACAGCCGGTGTGGCGGGGCCATGCCGGCTGTATTCGGCGTACATTCATCCCGCTGTCCGTAACCACATCCGCGATTCCTGTCTATGGCATGATGTCGGGGTCCAAAGGTCTTTTGACCCCTTTGATACCGGATTGCTCCGCACTTTGTGCTCCCGCAATCCTCAAAAACATTCAAAATCCGCCCTGATCGGGCTCCTTTTTCATGTTTTTGGCGGGCCCGGGTTCAAAAATCCTCATCCAAGCGAGCCTGCATCGGATTTCAGGCCTTTTGACCCTGGTATCATGGTTTGGTTCATACACTATCCGGATGCGAGGTGTTTTTATGCGGGCACAGGCAGCAGACAGCCGGAACATGCGGATTATCCCTGATCTGTAAATCGCAGGATATCGTGCCAGCCATTCCCTGTATTTTTTCCTATGGAAATATGATACAATCACTTTGTAACAGATATGTAATATTTATGTAACATAGGAGGATAATGTAATGAAGAGATGGTCATTTTGTGCGATTGCGGCTGCCGCATTTACAACATTCAGCATTCCCATGACAGGTCTGGCGGCGGGCGGAAGCTGTAATGGATTTGGCGGGTATAATGGAAATTGCGGCGGGTTGGGAAGCTATGGAGACGGGAGCTGCCTGGCTGTGGGAAATGTGCGGGGAGCGGATGACTGCGCAGGCCAGAATGACTGCGCAGATCAGAGAGGCTGCGGCGGTCAGAATAACTGCGGCTCAAATGGCTGCGCGGAGGGCGATATCGCGCCCTTTGGATTTTCATTCGGGAGCCTGCCGTTTGGCAAAAACAGCGCGGGATGCGGGTTTGCGGACTGTGCGGGGGAGATCGGCGGCGCGCCGGAAACCAATCACTTAACAGGTATCATCCTTCCGAATTATGCGCCCGGGAATAATGGAAACCCGGGGACGGGGCTTCCGGGCCAGCCGGAAGCCCCGGATCAGGGCGTGAAGCCGGAGAAGCCGGGGGACGCAGAAAAGCCGGGCCAGCCGAATAAGCCGGGAGACACAGAAAAGCCGGGCCAGCCGAATAAGCCGGAAAAACCGGAGCAGCCCGATCAGCCGCAGAAGCCGGATGAGAATGAAGAGAGCGGCATGGACAGCTTCGCGCTTGAGGTTGTGGAACTGGTCAATGCAGAGCGCGCGAAAGCCGGCTTATCGCCTCTGTCCATCGATACGCGCGCCGCGTCCGCAGCGGCAGTCCGCGCCAATGAGATACAGCGCTCCTTTTCCCATACAAGGCCCGACGGCAGCAGCTTCAGCACAGCGCTTACGCAGGCCGGGGCAAACTACCGTAAGTCAGGGGAAAATATCGCATACGGGCAGGCGACGCCGCAGCAGGTGATGAATGACTGGATGAACAGCGCAGGGCACAGGGCCAATATTCTGGACAGCGCCTTTACATCAATCGGCGTAGGCCATGTACAGAGCAGCTCAGGGGTACATTACTGGACGCAGTTATTCGTTAATTAAAACTGAAAACATAATTACAGCAAAGTTTTAGAAAGCAGATATGCCGGCCGCGCTCCGATTCAGATCAGGCGCGGCCGGCATATCTGTATGTTGTCCGGGAAAGCATGTTTCAAACACGCTCAACGGGAAACAGCAGAGTCAAACTCAGCCTCAGGGATCAGAGGATCCTCCCTCGGCTTTCCTATAATACTTCTGTCAGGACCTTGATAAAGAAGATCACAAGCACAAGCAGGATGACAGGCCGTACAAGTCTTGCGCCGCCCCGGTCAAAAAAGCGGGTTCCGATATAATTTCCGGCGATACTGAACAGACCTGCCGAAAGCCCCAGAGGAAGGATCACCTTTCCGTACAGTAAAAGCACAGACAAACTGGAAATATTTGTCGTGAGATTGATAGCCTTTGCGATCCCGTTTGCTTCTTTGAGCTTCATATGCGCCACCCCGGTCAGGAGAAGGATTAAAAAGGTACCGGTACCGGGGCCGTAAAAGCCGTCGTATACCCCAATCACGAAGGTGATCCCTATACTGAACAGCAGCGTTTTCTGCTGCGGCCAGGGCTCCTGATCCGTTTCCAGCGATTTACACCGGAATATGTAAAAGGCAGTTAAAGGCAGAATGATGAGAAGCAGCTTTTTAAACACAGCGTCATCCAGCAAAAGCCCCAGGCGCGCTCCCGTCGCGGAGGCAAACAGGGCGCAGGCCGAGCAGATAAGGGCCGGTTTCCAGACAATATATCCGTTTTTAGCAAATCTCCATGCGGCGATCGCAGTCCCCATACTGGAGCTCATCTTGTTCGTGCCAATCGCAAAATGCACCGGAAGCCCGGATATGATATAAGCAGGCAGGGAAATCAGCCCGCCGCCCCCCGCGATGGCGTCTATCAGGCCCGCGACAAAAACCAGCGGGCAGACAATCAGAAAATGTGTTATCGTTAATTCCATAATGTTCATCCTCCTGTTGAATGTGATAAAAGAAGCATATCACGAAAGACGGGATCTGCCTATCCTCAAAATGGAAATAAGATCATAAGTAATTGGTTACACAAAGGTTTTTCTGAATAAATAAAAATACTGCTGCCTATGTTTTTGGATATTCTGATTTGACAGCATTATTAAAGCAGCAGAGGATTCCAGACAAGTTATTATAGAGCTGCAGTAAGATGTAAAATTGGAAATGTCAAAAAGAGCTTGAAAATAGGAATTTATCCTAAATGGCAAGGTACAACAAAAGAACAATCAAAAAGGGAACAAACCATCTCTGATTCATTCCCTTTATCTTCAGAATCCTTTAAAAACAGGCGTATTAATTAGCCAAAGTATCTCTTCAGCAGACCTGCAAACGCCTTGCCGTGTCTCGCCTCATCCCTTGCCATCTCATGAACGGTGTCATGGATCGCATCCAGGTTAGCGGCTTTCGCACGCTTTGCGAGGTCAAACTTACCGGCTGTAGCGCCGTTCTCAGCCTCTACGCGCATCTCAAGGTTCTTCTTCGTGCTGTCCGTAACAACCTCGCCGAGGAGCTCAGCGAACTTTGCGGCATGCTCCGCCTCTTCGTAAGCGGCCTTCTCCCAGTATAAACCGATCTCCGGATAGCCTTCTCTGTGAGCGACTCTCGCCATAGCCAGGTACATGCCGACTTCCTTGCACTCTCCCTCGTAGTTGGCTCTTAAATCCGCCAGGATATCCTCGCTCACGCCCTGCGCAACGCCTACCACGTGTTCAGCGGCCCAGCTCATCTCAGAAGACTGCTCCTGGAACTTGGAAGCAGGCGCGTTACATACCGGACATTTCTCCGGAGCTGCGTCGCCTTCATGAACATAGCCACATACGGTACATACGAATTTTTTCATTATAATTCTCTCCTTTTTTATTGAAAATGTGTCAGAAACATGTTCGGGTGTAATCTTTAAATCAAGAATGATTACTGATATTAAAATACCACAGTTTTATCTGCTTGTCAATACGATTTTATAAAAATGTCTTTATATAAATTAGTAATTATTATCATTTTTTACAGGGCCTGCCCGGGCGCCTGCGCGGCAAAGGTAAGGAACGGTTAGAAAAATAAAATGATGCCAGGCTGTGTGTTTGGACAGGGCCTGGCGCCATTTCTCTATTTTATTGTGTATTCGCTTTATATATCATCCGGTCTGGTGGAACATACGCAGAAATCCGACAGAAATTGCCTGCCGAAATTACGGCTAAGCAGGCTCCCGCCAGAACGGGACCGGCAGGAAATGTGGTATTTGCGGGCAATCCCTGTTCGGATATGACATTTGAAAAGGACAGTTATTGGAGAATTCTCAGAAATCAGCTAGAGCGTGTTTGAAAAATGCTTTCTGCCAGATGTGCGTTCCGCTTTGTGGGAGATTTGGGCCAAATGAACGCGGCGCAGTGGGCTGCGTTAAGTGAATTTGGCACAAATATGCCGCAAAGTGGGGCGTGCAGATGGCGGGAATGATTTTTCAAACACGCTCTAACCGTTATGGGCACATGGAATTCCTCATTTACAAAAGAGGCACAGATGACTGGAATTATGCAATAAAAAGGCTGGAAAAGCGCCGTGCCGCTCCCGCGCGGTTGATTTCCCATCACTTTATATCGGAACAGCTCAGGGAGGGGCTGGCGGTTATGCACAGCAAAAAGGAGGATTACTGCAAGATTATGTTTACTGGCAATCTGGCGCTCTAGAGCGTGTTTGAAAATTCATTCCTGGCATCTGCACGCCCCACTTCGCGGTATATTTGTGCCAGATTTACTTAACGCAGTCCGCTGCGCCGCGTTCATTTGGCGCAAAACTCCCACAAAGCAGCACGCACAGCTACCAGAAAGCAATTTTCAAACACGCTGTACTATCGGCCGGCAATCTCATCGTTTCCTTTTTTCCCCTCCTCACACTCCCCGCACACCCCATAAAAGCAGATCGTATGCCCGTCAATCCTCCCGGAGACATACTGTCCCGCCATGGCCTCCAGATTGCAGATGGTTTTCATGGGGATATCCGCGATCTGTCCGCACCTTTTGCACACAAAATGATAATGCGGGGATGTATTATAATCAAAATGATCTGTCCCGCCGCCGCAGGAAATCTTCTGTATCTCCCCCAGCTCGACCAGGAGGTTCAGATTCCGGTACACGGTTCCAAGGCTGATCGTAGGGCACTGCTTCCGGATGGCAGTATACAGGGCATCCGCAGTCGGGTGATCCTGACGTCCCATCAGGCTTGTTTTGATAAACTCCCTCTGACGGCTGTATTTTAACGTTTTCATAGGCAATGGTTCCTTATATAATAGTAATAATCATTATTATTTATATTATGCAGAATGTCTGTGGGTTTGTCAATGTTAAATTTTTCCTGACAGTTGCCTTCTGATGTTATCCGGTAACAGTTCAGATAAGTCTGCGCACCTGCTGCGCTGACCGTACGAAAACGCAGCGGCAGCAGGCATCCGCCCCATCGCGAAGCGATTTTCATTGGCATATGCCGTAACAGTTCAGGTTATCTGAACTGTTACGTTATCCGGTTATAAATGGTTATCGAATCACTTTTGTAGCACATGCACAGCCTGAAGCCTATGCTCTTTTGGCAGCTTTGCCGATTACAGATTCTAAACAGCAAAAGAGAGCCACAAAATGGCTCTCTCAGTACAGTCCCCCAAATCTGTATATAAATACGATAGAAGCTCCGGCACAACCGCGCTTTGGCTCAGAAGACTGGTATTTTTTCTGAGCCGAAGCGCAACTGCACACATTCATACGGGACATCGCGGCCCCCTTAAGCGTCCGCCTCTTCTCCCGCCGCCTCGCGGAACAATTCATACAGCCGCTCATTCAGCTTCCCGACCTCATCTGAGAGCAGCTTATCCTCATCCCGGTCGTACGTCATGACGCCGTTGATCTCCTCCTCGATATCGCTCGTCTGCGTATAGATCGCGCTGCTGAGCCCGTGTTCGACATTCGGAAGGATTTCCTCCTCCCACAGCCGTTTATAATTGGCCGTGAGCTCTTCCTTTGAACGGTAGTTCTGATACCCGAATTCCTTCTCGCACGCGAGGTGCCCTTCCATGGGGTAGGCATACCCGCCGTATTCGGTCAGAGCCACGACGCGGTCGGGCTGCGGCTCCACGGCGAGCTTATGCACATAATTATGGATGCTGTACATATCGCCGCCCTTCTGGTCGAACCAGCCGCAGGCTTCGTTGATCAGCCTCGAGGGATCCAGCCGGCGGATGAGCTTGGTGGCCCTGCGGGCGTCGAACTGGCCCCAGCCCTCGTTAAAGGGAACCCAGACCGCGATGCACGGATAATTATAAAGCTCGCGGATCATGCCCTTGAGATCCTTATAATACTGCCTGCGTCCCTCCTTATCTTCCCTCTTAAACAGGCGGTAATGGCAGTCTTTCACTCCTCTGGCGAACCAGTCAAAGGCATTGGTCAGGTAAGTGACAAAGACCATGTTATAGTCCCCGCCGCCGTTTGGCATATCCTGCCACACCGCCATCCCGATTCGGTCACAGTGGTAATAAAAGCGCTCCGGCTCCACCTTGATGTGCTTGCGGATGGTATTATACCCGTATTCCTTGAGCTTGATAATATCGTACTTAAGCGCCTCGTCCGTAGGAGGCGTGAGCAGGCTTTCCGGCCAGTAGCCCTGATCCAGGACGCCGTTGAAAAAGTACGGCTTATTGTTCAGGAAGAAGCGCAGGATGCCCTCCTTATCCCGGCCGACAGAGTATTTCCTCATCCCGAAGTAGGAGGAAACCTGATCCTCGCCGTACGAGATCCGGAGATCATACAGATGCGGGTTTTTCGGGCTCCAGGATGTGAAGCCCGGAAGCGGGATCCGCACCCGCCGGCCCGCCGATGCCTCTGCCTTTGCGACGGCCTTTCCCTGATCCAGAACCGTAATCGACACGCGGCCGTCAAAATCAGAGCCGCCGGCCGCGCAGCCGTCAAAATCATGGCCGCCGGCCGCGCAGCCGCCAGAACCGTCTTCAGGGACATGGACGCCGGCCGCGCTCCGGCCCTCGCCCGGCGTATTTCCAAACACCGTGACCGCTACCGCTTCCTCGTCAAACAGCGGCATGATTTTTAGCGCCCGTACATACTGCTTTGGCACGCTCTCGATCCATACGGTTTTCCAGATACCGCTCTGGGGCGTGTAGAAGAGGGAGCCGTATTTGCCGCGCTTTACAAGCTTTTGCTTGCCCCTTGCATGGGGGGATTTTTCGGTCTTGTCCGTTACGCGTAAGGTGAGGACATTGTCGCCCTCAGAGAGCGCGTCCGTGATGTCAAAGGAAAAGCTCACGTAGCCGCCCTTGTGCCCGCCGAGGCGTTTTTTATTCAGGAACACCTCGCACTCCTGGTCAACGGCCCCGAAGTGGAGCAGGACGCGTCCCTTTACAAAGCCCTCCGGGAGCCGGAAGAGCTTGCGGTAATGGAGGTAATCCTCGGGCTGTACGATTTTCTGCACTCCGGAGAGAAGCGTCTCTGGAGAGAAGGGAACGAGGATGGTTCCGTCGTAGTGTTCTGTGTGCGTGGAATGGCTGATGCAGTATTCCCATTCTCCGTTTAAGTTGAAATAGCTTTCCCGAACCAGGTTCGGCCGGGGATATTCGGGGAGCGCGTGGTCTTTATCCACGTCTTTTGCCCATCGGCTTGTCAATTGGATCATACCGCGTCACCTGCCTTCTTCTTTAATTTAAGGCTCTGGAACACCTCGGACTGGACTCCCACGGAAACCAGCACAAGAAGGCCCATGATGATCGACTGCCAGTGTACCGAAATTCCGGAAGGGAGATAGGTAAAAATGGTATTTATAATAAAGTAGATTAAAATACCGAAAAAGGTTCCGGAGAATTTCCCTTCGCCGCCGGAGAGCTTGACGCCGCCGATGGCGCACATGGCAATGGCGTATGTCTCATAGACGTTGCCGGCGCTTAAGGTAGCGCTTCCGCTGCTGGAGGCTAAGAGCACGCCGGAGAGGGAGGCGATCGCGCCGGAGCAGACGAACGCGCCGATCTTGATGCGGTCTACGTCAATGCCCATCATGCGGGCCGCCTCGCCGTTTCCTCCGACGGCGTAGAGCCGCATGCCGAATTTCGTATATTTGGCTGCGTACATGCAGAGGAAGGTGAGCAGGAACAGGATGGGAATCAGGATGGAAATACCTGATTTCATGCCCAGGAAGCCGGGAAGGATCTTGGCCCCTGCGAAGGTCATGATGCCGGCCGGGATGCTCACGGACTGCTTGGCCAGGATGAGGATCATGCCCCTTAAGGCAAACATCATGGCCAGAGAGGCGATCCACGAGGAAATGCGCATCTTGGCGACCATAAAGCCGATCAGATAGCCGGAGACAACGCCGGTGAGAATGCCGGCCGCGATGCCGAGCACAGGATTTACCTGTCCGACAAGGCCCATCACAACGCCGCTTAAGGCAAATACCGCGCCCACGGACAGATCGATTTCCGCGCAGAGGATGACAAAGGTCATGCCGAGAGCCAGGAAGCCGCCGTTTTTCGCCGCCTTGAGCAAAATGTTGAATACATTTGCCGATGTCAGGAAATTTTTATCCCGAAAGACGATGCTGGCGACGATGACCAGGAGTAAAAATGCTAAAACCGTGCTTTTGGAATAAAAGGAATCATAGATCTTTTTTGCTGTCTTCATACCGCTTTCACCTCCTACTTGGCCTGTTCTCTCTGGATAAATACCGCAACCACGATGATGAGCGCCTTAAATACCTGCGCGTACTGATCCGGTATGTTATTCATGACGCAGGTCAGTGTGATCATCTGCATGATGAGCGCGCCGACCACGGTTCCGAGCACATGCGCCTTGCCGCCGGTCATAGGGGTTCCGCCGATCACGACCGCCGCGATGGCGTCCAGCTCGGCGAGCTGCCCCAGGGAGCTTCCGGCTGCCACCGTTACCTTGGCCGCCTGGAAGATTCCGGCAAACGCGGCCAGAAAGCCGCTCAGCCCGTATACGAACATTAATGTAATGGCTGTATTGATTCCGGCCAGGGAGCTGGATTTCATGCTGTCGCCCACGGCCTGGATCTGACGGCCGAGCACAGTCTTTTCCGCGAGGATCCATATGGCAGCGACGGAGAGGACGATGGGGACAATCTGCACAGGGATCACGCCGCCGATTTTATAGGAGCCCCACACGGAGAGCTGCTTCCCGACCTCCCCCAGCTTATTAAAGTAGATATCGCGCCCGCCGCAGAGCACCTGGGAAACGCCGCGCACCGCGAGCTGCATGCCGAGCGTGATAACCATGGCCTGGAGCTTAAGCCTCCCGACAAAGAAGCCGCTGATGCAGCCTGCAAAGACCGAGGCGAGCACAGCGAGGATCAGGGCCGGAAACAGGCCCATACCAGGCATGAACTGGGCGGTCATAACGCCGGCCAGCGCCATCACAGAGCCGACCGCAATGTCAATGCCCCCTGTTGAGATGACGAGCGTCATGCCCATGCCGCAGAGGATAGTGGGGCAGATCTGTGTGATGATGTTGTTTAAATTTCCGATTCTGAAAAAGTTCGGCGTAAATACAGAGTTAAACAATATGAAAAAAATCAGCATTGCGATCGCGCTGTATTTCTTTATCAGAGCAAGATTATCTTCTTTTGTTCTACTCATGCGTATTCCCCTCGCTTTCACTTCCCTTTGCAATCAGTTCCATAATCTTATTCTGGTTGATGTCCTCATTGATGACCTCGCCGACGGCCCGGCCTTCCCTCATGACCACCACCCGGTCGCAGTTTCGCTCAAGCTCCGCGATCTCGGACGAGATCATGAGAACCGAGATCCCGTTGTCTGAGAGCTCCTGGATCAGCGTCTCGATCTCGGCCTTGGCCCCTACGTCGATGCCGCGCGTGGGCTCGTCGAGGATCATGAGCTTGGGATTCATGCACATCCAGCGGGCGAGAAGAACCTTCTGCTGGTTTCCGCCGCTTAGGTTGCAGATGGCCTGCTCCGGGTTTGGCGTTTTGATCTTTAAGCGCTCAATATATTTCTTAACAATCTCATCCTGCTCCTTTTTCTTCACAAAGCCAAATTTCTGAAGCCTGGGAAGCAGCGCGATTGTCATATTTTCCTTTACTGACAGATGCGGGATGATGCCTTCCACCTTCCGGTCCTCGGTGCAGAAGCCCATGCCCTTTTTGATGGCGTCCGCCGGCTTATGGATATGCGCCGGCTCGCCGAACCAGAATACGTCCCCTTTGTCCGGTATGCGCGTCCCAAAGAGCACCTGGGCAAGCTCGCTTCGTCCCGAGCCGAGAAGGCCCGCCAGTCCCAGCACCTCTCCGCGCTTGATGTCAACATTGATCCCATTGAGCCTCATCCCCTGGTAAATCCCGCTGGCCTGCGCCACGGTCTGCTCTGAGGCAAACCTATACGCATCCTTATTGCGCTCTAAGGTCACGGTATCCTTGCCGACCATGAGGGAGATGAGCTTAAACTGGTTCAGATCAGCGATATCATAATCGCCTACATATTCCCCGTCCTTAAAAACCGTCAGGCGGTCGCAGATTTCAAATATCTCATCCAGCTTGTGGCTGATGAAGATCACGCTGATGCCTTTTGCCTTCAGCTGCCGGATGATGCGGAATAAAACAGAGACTTCCTGCCTGTCGAGCGATGAGGTCGGCTCGTCCATGATTACAAGCTTGGCATTGATGCTGACAGCCCTTGCGATGGCGACCATCTGCTGGATGGCTGTGGAGAAGTTGCTCAGCGGCTTTGTCACGTCAATGTCAATCCCCAGCTCTTTGAGGATGCGCGACGCCTCGCCCGCCATCTGGCCACGGTCAATGGATCCGAACTTGTTCTTCGGCTCCCGCCCCAGAAACAGGTTTTCATAAACGGTCTGAAAAAGCACCAGGTTTAATTCCTGGTAAATGGTGGAGATGCCTGCCTCGTTTGCTTCGATCGGAGTTTTGCAGTCAATCTCTTTTCCGTCAAAATGGATGGTTCCTCCGTTTTTCTGGTAAATCCCTGTCAATACCTTGATGAGTGTCGATTTCCCGGCGCCGTTTTCCCCCATCAGGGAATGGACCTCCCCCTTGCCTACCGTAAGATTCACGCCCTTTAACGCCCGGACTCCGGGAAACGTTTTTTCAAGGCCCTTAATCTCCAGCAAAACCTCTGACATAGTCTGCTCCTTTCTGAAAACAGGTATAAAAAGAACGCTGCAAAGTAATCATTTTGCAGCGTTCCTTTAGATTACCCGCGTATTTTAAACTTCAGGGTCATTAGAATCCAAGATCTACGTTTACGTTGTCCTTCGTATAAAGCGTGTCCTCATTTACAATATGCTCCGGAACCTCTTCGCCATTGATGAGTTTGGTGATGGTGTCAAGGACAATCCCGCCAAAGTACGGCGTGCATGTACAGGAGGCTAACTGTGTTCCATCCTCTACGGCCTCGAGGGCGGCCCTTGTGCCGTCGATGCCCAGAGTGAGGATATCCTGTCCGGGGGTCAGGCCGGCGGCTGTAATTGCGTTCATCGCGCCCTGAACCATATCGTCCGTAACGGCGAACACGGCGTCAATATTCTCGCCGCCCTGCGCCTGGAGGATGTTCTCCATAACAGACTGCGCCTTATCCATCAGCCACTCGCCGTCCTGCTCGCCGACGATGGCGTACTTGGAGGTGTCAAGCGCATCCACAAAGCCCTTCTGGCGATCCGTGGAAGTGGAGGAGTCATAGCCGCCGTTGATGATAACCACATTTCCGCCGTCCGGCAGAGCTTCCATCAGGGCCTTTGCGCACTGCTCGCCTTCCCAGACGAAATCAGACATGATGGCCGTGGTGTAGTAGGTTCCCGCCTCGCCGGCGATCGCGCGGTCAACCAGGATGACGGGAATCTCCGAGTCCATGGCTTCCTGGAGCGCGCCCTGAAGGCCGTTGTCCTCAAGCGGCGCAACTACAAGGAAATCAACCCCTGCCGCCACCAGATCGCGGATATCGGATTCCTGTGTGGCGATATCGCCGCCTGCATCCTTAACAATGAATTCGCCGCCCGCGCCCTCGATGTATTCCTTAATGCTGTCCGTCTCGGTTGTTCTCCAGGATGACATGCTGTCTGTCTGGGAGAATCCGACCTTCTTGCCCTCCAGGATATTGCCTGAGGCGCCCGCTGCGTCGCCGCCCTCTGCCGTGCTGCCGCCGCTCTTGTCATCCCCTGCGGAACCGCCGGCCTGCTCTGCCTGCGTTTCCGGCTTCGCGGCGGCGGGCTCCTGGGCGGATCCTCCGCAGGCTGTCAGTGACAGGGCCATCAAACCGGACATAGCAACTGTGATTAATCGTTTCATAATACGTTTCCTCCTTAACGGTAAACCCGAACAATATTTATTACATGGTTGATGTTACACCAGTTTGTCCAAAATGACAATAACCAAAATCTGTTTTGTTATTTTTTTCTATTATTTTGCCAAAAATATTGCCATCATTTTGGCTTTGTTGTATATTTATTTCATAAAACATGTAACAAAACGACGGGCTAAACCATCAAAGGGCGCTTCTTTAAGTCAGAGAGGCGATGCGTTAATGCAAAATTTCATGCAGGAAAAAATATTGCCATGATTGTGAAAACGCAGGTTTAAAGCCCGCCGGATGGCTGCGAAAAAGGAGGCGCATGATGTCAGAACGAACCAAACATAATATCCGAATCAGTCAGGACCGAAACATTTCACTGTATCTGGGCGACCCGGCCCACCACGATTGGATCACCCGGATCGGAAAGGCGCTTTCCTCCCCTGTGCGCCTGAAAATACTGAACATACTGAAAAACACGCCGCGCTCCTTAAAGGAGATCGCCGCGCTTTTAGAGCTGCCGCTTTCGTCCACCTCCCTGCACATCAAGGCCCTGGAGGAGGCGAGGCTGGTGATCACGGAAAACCAGTCCGGGGTGCACGGTTCTATGCGGGTGTGTATCTGCAGCTTCACCTCCTTCCGCCTGACTGCGTTTAATGAAGAGGTGGACTCGTCCAACAAGACGGTATCCATCGAAATGCCGATCGGCAACTATTTTAACTGCGAGGTTGCGCCGACATGCGGGATCGCGGACGAAAAGGGCGTCATAGGTGCTTTTGATTCGGTTGTCACCTTTTACTCCCCGCGCAGGATCCGGGCGCAGCTCATCTGGTTTACAAAGGGCTTTATCGAATACCGCTTTCCGAACCTCATAAACCCCCTGCTGGACTTAAAGGAAATATCCTTCAGCGCCGAGATGTGCTCCGAAGCGCCGGGCTTTCTCGAGGACTGGCCGTCGGATATCACCATTTCCATCAACAACAGGGAAACCGTTACCTGGCGCTGCCCCGGGGACTTCGGCGCGAGAAGGGGAAAGCTCACCCCCGCAGGCTGGTCCAACGGCTCCTCGCAGTACGGGCTTTTAAAAACCTTTTCCGTGAAAAAAGAGGGCAGCTACTTAGACGAACAGCTCCGCAACACGGATATTACAATCAACGATTTGGGTCTGGCCGCATCTCATTTCATTTCTCTGAAAATTGAGGTGAAGGAAGATGCAAAATATGCGGGGGGAGTGAATATTTTCGGCAGAAAGTACGGGGATTATCCGCAGGGGATTATTATGCGGGTGACGTATGAATAGCGGACAGTGAAATCAAGAAACAGTTGGCGAGCGCCCGCCTCGGTGGTATAATAATACAAATATTATGGCCGGATGTTCGCTTTCCGGCCGTCTGAGGAGGAGTGGGATGAGTAAGAAACAGATACGCCAGATCATCGCTGATCTGGCGGAGCGGCTTTCCGGGAAGGACTTCCTGGATCGCTCCGGCTTGAGCAAGAAGCATATCCAGATGCTCATGAACAGGGAACACTGGGAGGAACAGCTTCCCCGCCTGATCCCGATGAAAAAAAGGGTGTCCTGCAGGACGATTTACGAGATCTGCGCGGAACCGCTGGCGCTTTTGGGGCGGGAGCCGGAGGATGGCTGGATGAAGTTTACGTATCAGTACGTATGCCATATCCTGTACCCGGATCCGGAGTTCACGAAGGCAAACGCCAGATTTGCGTCGGGCGCGGAGTTTTATCTGGCTGTGCTCCAGTATTTCTTCGATATGGAGCGGGGGCTTTTTAAATATGACTCCCTCTATGATTTCGGCTTTTTGCCGGATGAGGAGGCGGAGCGCTTTGAGTCCTTTGAGGAATACAAAAAGTTTAAGAAGATTTTTGTGCGGGAATATGTATATGAGATGATGCGCTTAAATGCGGAGGTGACGCCGTTTCGGACCCTGGAGCACATCGCCGGCGTGCATCATGTGGCCATGACCGTGGCCAGAGGGCTGTACGCGGCCGGCGTTCCCATTGATTTAACCCTGACCTCCGGCGCGGCGGCGGGGCATGACATCGGCAAATTCGGGTGCAAGCCCAATGAGCGCGTGCCGTATCTCCACTATTATTATACGAATCAGTGGTTTAACAGCCATTCCATGGAGTACATCGGCCACATCGCGGCCAACCACTCGACGTGGGATCTGGAGCCGGAGAATTTATCTGTAGAGTCCCTGGTCCTGATCTACGCCGATTTCCGTGTGAAGCAGAGCCGCGGGGAGGACGGGCGGGAGATCACCTTTATCTCCAACCTGGACGAGGCGTTTAATGTGATCCTGTCCAAGCTTGACAATGTGGATGAGGCCAAGCATAACCGTTACCGCTTTGTCTATTCCAGGCTGCACGATTTTGAGGACTACATGCGCTCCCTGGGAGTGGACGTGAATCTGGACGGCAGGCCGGCAAAGCCGGAGCCGCCGGCGGATATCTCCCTGCGCGACGCGGCCCGGACCGTGGAGTCCCTGGTGTTTATGGGCATCGAGCACAACATTGACGTCATGCATCAGATGGGAGCGGAACGCCAGTTCGGAAACCTGCTGGAGGCTGCCAGGAGCGAGAAGAGCTGGAAGAACGTCCGCGCGTATTTAAATATCTTCACCGAGTATTTTACCTATACGAACGACAAGCAGAAGGAGCAGACATTAAGCTTTCTCTATGAGCTTCTGATGCACCGCGAGGGCGATATCCGGGCCCAGGCCGCGCGGCTTCTGGGAAATGTGATCGCGCAGTTTAACGCGGGCTACCGCAAGGAGCGCCCGGTCGGCATGCCGGATATCGCAGAGGAAAAGGTGATGGAGCTGTGGAACACGTATCTGGATATGATCATCCGTCCGGATCACAAGCTCACCATGCAGCAGAAACGCCGGATCCGCTACAATTTAAAAAATGTGCTTGACTCCGTTGTGGAGCATGCCGGGGCCGCGGATTTAAGGCAGTTTCTGGACGCCTTCCTCCGGCGGTATGAGGAGCCGGGCGAGCGGGAGGCGGGCGAGGCGTTTGTGCTGCTTGACTCCGTGCATTTCATGCCGTTTGAAAAATTTGACGACGCGGATCTGGAAAATGTGGCGCAGTTTGCCCTCTTTGAGAGCGGAAACGAGGAGGAAGAGGTGCGGATTGCCGCATGGCGCGCCTTTAAGCTGATCACAGCCTTTAAGCCGGAGCATCCCTGCTGCAAAGCGATCGCGGAGCGCGTGAGCGGGACGGATGTAAAGGGCAATACCACTATGACATTCCTTAAGTACCGCGTTCTGACCAATCTGGGGTATGAGACAGAAAAAGAGCAGGAAGCGCTCTACGAGCATGACGTGGTGTCCGATATCTTCCTTGACAACTTAAAATCCGCCACGCCGTGGATCATCAAGGCTGTAAATATCAAGCTTCTGGTGGATCAGATTGACTATGGCAAGCACGAGCACATCCTCCATATCGCGGCCCATTTCTCGAACCTTATAAAGGTCAGCGAGAATGTGATCGTGCGCCACGACGCGGGGCATGCCCTATTGCGGATCATCGGCCTTCTCACGCCGGATCAGAGAAATGAGATCGCGGTCGAGCTCTTAAAGGGCTTAGAGGTCGGCGAGTATGAATTTTCCAAATATATCCCGCAGTATCTGGGCGAGGCGGCCCTGTGGCTTCCGCCGGAGCAGCTTGAGGAGATACTGACCTATCTGCGCGGCCTGATGGCCAGCCCCAATGACCGGATTGTGTCCGTGGCCCTGGATACAGTGGGTATCCTCCTGGAGTGCTACCCGTGCTACAGAGAGCGCTTTAACGATTCACAGGAGCGCTGGGAGAAGCGCCGCGGCCAGCTTCTGGGCATGCTGCTCGGCGGCCTGGCCAACTACCGCGAGACGGTGCGCCAGGAAGCGCTGCTTGTGCTGGGGCAGACCGTGTTCGGCTCCTCGCGGCTTGACTGCCTGCAGAAGAACGACATCTTTGCCTTGAGCTTTAAGAAAATCCTGTTCCTTCTCAATGAGAATAAGGGCGAGGAGCTGACGGCATTTTACCGGGCGGCGGCGCTGTCGAACATCTGCCGCTTTATCACCCAGTACCGCATGACGCAGGGAGAGTTTGCCATCAGCGGGAGAAACAAGGTCGCGTTTTTCCCGGGCACCTTTGACCCGTTCACGTTGTCGCACAAGGAGATCGTGCGCGAGATCCGCGACATGGGCTATGAGGTGTATCTGGCCGTGGATGAATTCTCCTGGTCCAAAAAGGCGCAGCCGCACCTGATCCGCCGTCAGATTGTGAATATGTCCGTGGCGGACGAATTCCATGTCAGCCTTTTCCCGGACGATATTCCGGTCAATATCGCAAACCCCGCTGATTTAAAGCGGCTTAAGGAGGTCTTTGCGGGCAGGGAGGTCTACATGGTGGTGGGCAGCGATGTGATTGCCAATGCCTCCTCCTACAAAAAGGAGCCGTGCGAGAACTCGATCCACAGCATGAACCACATCGCCTTCCGCCGCGTGGGCGATAAGAAATCAGACAACAAATACAACCCGAAGATCATGGAGCGGATCACAGGAAAGGTGTGCGAGCTGGAGCTTCCGGGCCATCTGGAAGATATCAGCTCCTCAAAGATCCGTGAAAATATCGACTTAAACCGCGATATATCGAACTTAATCGACCCGTCCGTGCAGGAGTATATCTATTTTAACGGCCTGTATTTAAGGGAGCCGGAGTATAAGCCTATTTTCCGGGCCCGCGCCATTGCCTTTGAGGAGGTGGAGGAAGCGGGCGACGCGCTTCTGGAGGAGATCGGGGAGAGTGTGTTAAAGGGGGACGACGACAGGGAGAAGCGCATAAGCGCGATCCGCTCATCAGGCGACCGGCTGCTGCTTCTGCGCAACACGGTAGACGAAAACCGCCTGGTGGGTATTGCCCGCATCCGTTACTTAGGCCCGGATGAGCTGTTCGCTGTGTTAAAGAAGGTTGAGCTGGCGGATCAGGTGCGCCGCCACACATACGGCGAGATTCTCCTGATTTCCGGTATCTATGTGGAGCGGGATCCCATGATCTACAACGCGGAGCAGCTTCTTCTGACGGAAGCCATCGCGCGCTCCTTTGCGTTTAAGTGCGGCTACGCCCTTTTCATGGCCGGCGACGGGGAATGCCCGGAACGGGTTCTGTCCGCGATCCGGCGGCAGGGCTTTGTCAAAGCGCCGGAGTGCGAGAGCGACGGCCTTTTATACCTGGTGGATATGCATGCCCCGCTTGTGCTGGTCCAGAATCTTGAGACGACCTTAAAGGAGCCCTTCTCCAGCAATGAGAGAGTGCTGAAGGCGGTGCGCAAAGCCCACCACGAGCTGCAGATGGCCATGACCGGGCTCTATCCGGGCCAGCTTGTGCTTTCCCTCTCGGCGAGCGTCATCTACCACCGCCTGGTGGATAAGATCACAGCCTTAAACGAGGTGCCCAGGGAGCCGGTTCATCCGCGCCAGCTCGGGCGCTATATGTGCGTGCCGTTTGGAAAGATCCTGCGGGGACAGGTGGTGCCAAACACGGTTACCAAGACGCTTCACACGGATAAAGTATTTGATCCGGAGCTGAAAAAAGATACCATCGAGGCGTTCCACCGCTATTCGCCTCTGCCGAGCCAGATCAAGGCTATCAAATCCTTTGACCGGCCTGTGATCCTGGTGGACGACCTTCTCCACCGCGGAGGCCGCTTTGACACCCTGGAGCCGATGATGAAGGAAGAGGGCGTCGAGATCCGGAAGGTAATTTTGGGCATGATCTCCGGCTACGGCCGCGATACCATGGCCACCAGAG
Organism: Otoolea muris; assembly: GCF_943193115.1. Taxonomy (NCBI): domain Bacteria; kingdom Bacillati; phylum Bacillota; class Clostridia; order Lachnospirales; family Lachnospiraceae; genus Otoolea; species Otoolea muris. The sequence goes on along the minus strand of NZ_CALPCY010000012.1, from coordinate 93,590 downwards.
GCGTGGATGTGGACAGTGTGTACTTTATCCCCAACCTGCGCTACTGGTTCGTGGAATCGACCCTGTATCCCTTTATCGGCGGAGATACGGTCCGCCGCGATACGGTGAAGGTGGCGGGCTTAACGCCGTCCATTAACATGATTCTGCCGTATACGCTCCCGCCCATCAGGGACTGCAGCCGCGAGGCCATGTTTGAGTTTTCCGCGTGCTGTATCCGCAATTCCAGGGATATCATGCTGGCGCTGGAGGCGGAATACAGGGCGCAGTTTGCCAGAAACCTGACCTTAAGCCGTCTGCCGGAGGCTGTGATCCTGCCCCTGTGCCCGGATAAGGGGGACTGCGTAAACTACGATCCCAACCTGGCCGCGTCCGTTTATCTGGAAAATGATCTCCAGATGCTTTACAGGACCAGGGAGCCGGGCTGGGGCGCAAGATAAGAGAAGTAGGAATAATAAAGGAGGAAACAGCGCATGTTTTATTATAGAATCGGAGAGCAGCTCTGCTGCTCCCCGACAGAGGATCTGCCATATGAAAAGGCGGAGCAGCCAAAGGATGTATGCCCGCTTGTCTGGCTGTTCGACAGGGAGGCGGGGAGCTGCCGCGCTTCGTTTAAAGTAAACAGCCCGGATCTCCTGTTCCAGGATAAGGAGGATGTGTCGTGGCTGAGCAGCCATAAGCTTTCAGGAGCGGCCGCCGGGCAGGAGGCGGATCCGTATCTGCTAAGTGTGATCAGGGCGGGCCTCCTGCGCGCGGTGAATCTGCGCCATCCGAAATTTCAGGAGATCGTGGGCGGGCGGCCGCTTAAGGAGAAAAAGCGCGTGCACGTCCTTGCCATCGGCGATGTGGGGAGCACGCTTCTGACGGGCCTCCACCTTCTGGGCGGAGATTGTATCAGCTCCATCGGCATCTGCGATATCTCGGAAAAGGTGACGGCGCGGTGGGAGTTTGAGGAGAACCAGATCGCCTATCCGTGGGCGTACGACGCCCTGCCCGAGGTGGATATCGTGGCGCCTGAGAACCTGTTTCAGTGCGATGTCTTTGTCTTTGTGGCGTCCAAGGGGATTCCTCCCGTGGGCTCCCAGGTAAAGGATGTCCGGATGTACCAGTTTGAGAATAATTCCAAGATCGTGGCCCTGTATGCAAGGCAGGCCAGGAGGGACGGCTTTAAAGGGCTATTTGCCGTTGTCTCAGATCCCGTGGATCCGCTTGCCAAGACGGCGTGGCTCGAGAGCAATAAGGATGAAAACGGCGTCCTCGATTACCAGGGCCTTCGCCCGGAGCAGGTTCAGGGCTTCGGGCTCGGCGTCATGAACGCCCGGGCGGCCTACTACGCCAAGCGCGACGGGCGCTTTAAGCAGTTTCTGACCGAGGGCCGTTCCTTTGGGCCGCACGGGGAGGATCTGGTGGTAGCGGATTCCATTGAGCGCTACAATGATGAGCTGTCAAAGGAGCTGACACACTTAACCGTGACGGCAAACCTTCACATGCGGGCCATTGGCTTTAAGCCGTTTATCGCCCCTGCGTATTCATCGGGCGCCATTTCCCTGATCCTGACGCTGCGCGGCGAGTGGCACTGCGGCTCCGTATTCCTGGGGGGAATTTTCATGGGCGTGAAAAACCGCTATACGCCGTATGGGCTCGAGACGGAAATCCTGCCGCTTCCGGAGGCGCTGTACGAGCGCATTGTAACCGCGCAGGAGCACTTAAAGACGATCGTATAGGCCGCGTGTACATGGGAAATGAGAATGGAAGAAGCGGTAACACAATCAATCATGACAGAACAGACAGCCGCCCGCACACCCGGGCGGCGGCTTACAGTGATAGCGCCCCGGGAGGAGGCTGCGGCCCCGGGCAGCCGCTTTGAGGAGGTCCTGGGGAGCGCGCTGGACGGCCGTGAATGGAGACGGGTGGAGAAGGAGGAAGAGCTCCGGGCTTTTTTGCGGGAACGCAGTAAACGGGGCGCGGACGAACAGGAGGAGGAACCGCTGCTGTTCGCCCTCTCTCTCGGGAAGACGGGAATTAACCTGGAATATATCCGTATGCTCCGTTTCCTGCGGGAGCATACGAACGCCCTCGAGGGATGCGTGGGGGGCGCGCTGGTGGACGGAAGGAGCGATCTGTACACGAAATCCGTGGCCCGCGAGCTGGTCTTTACAGCCAACCGCGCGGGCTGCGCCTTTGTGGGCCGCCCATTGGTGGAGGGGACGAAGACCCTGTCCAATTTCTCCATTGTGGCCCGGAATATGGATACGGATCTGCTGAGCGCCTACAAAAAGAGCGCCGCGATCCTGACGGACGAGATCCTTGAATTTAAGCGCCCGGTGTCAGAGCGGCCGTCTCTGCTGGTGCTTCACGCCTCCAGCCATCCGAATTCCAATACGTTCGCCCTGTGGGGGGAGCTTAAGGGATTTCTGACGGATTTTCAGATTACAGAGATCGGGCTGCGAAACGGTACGGTTTCGGACTGCTCCGGCTGTCCCTATAAGATGTGCCTGCACTTCGGGGAAAATGAGAGCTGCTTTTACGGCGGCGTTATGGTGGAGGACGTTTATCCGGCCGTCAAGAAGGCGGACGCGATCCTGATGCTGTGCCCGAATTATAATGACGCCCTTTCCGCCAACCTAACAGCCTTTATCAACCGCCTGACAGCGCTGTTTCGGATCATCCGGTTCTACGACAAGGCGCTGTTCGCCGTCGTGGTATCCGGCTATTCGGGCAGCGACATCGTGGCAGAGCAGCTAATCGCGGCGCTGAATATGAATAAAACCTTTTATCTTCCGCCCCGCTTTGCGCTGATGGAGACAGCCAACGCCCCCGGGGCCGCGATGAAGCTGCCGGGGATCCATGAACGGCTCCGCGCCTTTGCGGCCCATATGAGAAGGACGCTGAAGGTCCCGGAACGCAGCAGAAAGGAAACAGACCGCAGTGCCAGGAAAATCCTTTAAACGAATTCTCGGGATCGGGATCATCATTGCCCTGACCTCCCAGCTTTACTGGAATGCCTTTGTCAATAACTTCCGGATCTCGATCTCCGTGATCCTCCTTCCCGTTTTGATTCTCACAGTGGGAAACCAGATCCACACCCGGACGCTGTGCGGGACAACGGCCTGCCTCGTGTTTGTCTTCCGGTGGTGTATCTGCGTCCTTCAGGGGATTCCCGCCGGGAGCGCCGTCCTTTCCGTGCTGCCGGGGGCGCTCTTTTACGTGTGCTACGGCCTGCTTTTCAAGCTCCAGATCCGCAATAAGCATATCGTCCAGCTTGAGGGCCTGATTGCCGCCGCGTTTTTCTGCGATTTCGGGTCAAATGTGTTCGAGGTGTGTTTAAGGGAGTTTCTGGAGCTTAAGAGCCTGCCGGATCTCGACGTGATTAACCAGCTCATGGTGATCGCGGCGGCCAGGACCGTATTCGTGGCCGCCGCGCTCTTGGGAGAGCGGCAGTACCGCGCGCTTCTGGCCAAATCAGAGCATGAGAACCGTTATCAGAGGCTGTTTCTCATGACAACAGGGCTTAAGACCGAGATTTACCTGATGCATAAGAATTCAGAGGAGATCGAGCGGGTGATGAGCAACGCCTACCGTCTGTATGAGCAGATATTAAAGCTGGAGCTTCCGGGGCAGATGCAGCAGATGGGGCTGGAGATTGCCCGCGACGTGCATGAGATCAAAAAGGATTATATCCGTATTATCCAGGGTGTGGAGCAGGCGATCGGCGAGGAATATAATGAAGAGAGCATGAGCTTTCAGGATATCCTGCAGATTCTGGAGGCCTCGACGTACCGCCTGCTGGCCGGGAAGCGGCTGGATGTGCGGCTTTTGTTTGACTGCCGGGATAATTTTACCACAAGAGAGCACTATACCCTTATGGCAGTGCTCAAGAATCTGGTAAATAACGCCATTGAGGCGATTGAGACAAAGAAAAAGAGCGGTACGATTCACATTATAGAAAAGAGGGAGGAGGACCGGTTTGTGTTCCGGGTGCTGGACGACGGCCCGGGCATATCCGGACGCCATCTTCCGAATATATTTAAAATGGGATATTCCACAAAGTTCGACGAGCGGACAGGCAACATCTACCGCGGCGTCGGGCTGTGCGGGGTTAAAAATGCAGTAGAGGAACAATTTAAAGGCAGCATCTGTGTGAAATCAACTATGGGAAAAGGAGCTGAATTCCGGATTGAGATACCTGCCGCAGTATTGGAGGAGCCATAAGTATGGATATTTATATTGTTGAAGATGATGTTTCGGTGATCAGCATCCTGGAGGATATCATTGAAGATAACGATCTGGGAACGGTCTGCGGGAGCTCCGGGGAGACGCCCGCGGATGTGGATGAGATATTGTCCAAAAACCCGGATATTATCTTAGTGGATTTTCTGATGCCGGAAAAGGACGGGGTGGCGCTTGTCCGGGAATTAAAGGAGCGCGGCTGCAAGGCCAAATGCATCATGATTTCCCAGGTATCGGCCAAGGAGCTGATCGGAAAGGCATACGACGCGGGCATGGATTTTTTTATCAGCAAGCCGATCAATATCATTGAAGTAAAGTCCGTGATCCGCAACGTAACCAGACAGATCATGAACGAACGGACCCTGTCCAATATCAGGAAAATGTTTGTGGCCGAGATGTCGGAGGAACAGAAGGAGAAGAGGCCGGAGAACGGCTACGCCAAAAAGGTGCTCTATATCCTGAACCGTCTGGGAATGTCGGGGGAGAAAGGCGGGGATGATATCCTGCGCATCTGCCAGTATCTTCACAGCAACAGCCGTTCCATTTCCCAGGTGAGCATCGGCCAGCTCTGCGATATCTTAAGCGACGCGCCCAAAAATATGGAGCAGCGGATCCGCCGGGCGATCGCGGTCGGGATGTCAAACCTGGCGCATCTGGGGATCGAGGATTTCATGAACGAGACCTTTACCGCCTACTCGAGCACTCTGTTCCCCTTTGAGGAGATCCGCTCCGAGATGGATCACATCCGCGGAAAACGCAAGTACGGCGGAAAGGTCAGCATCAAGAAATTTATTGACAGCCTGATGCTGGCCGTGGATCGGGAGCTTCAATAGAAAGTAAAAATTTCATAAACAAACTTAAAAAAATGTTACTATTTTAAAATATATTCTTGAATTATTTTGTAGTTTTTTGAGAGTTTCAAGCTATAATTACCTCCGATGTAAACAAATAATATATTGGAGGTAAGTGTATGAAGATTATTGAGCTTGATCTGTATCAGGCAACCGCGGTTGCGGCACTCGTGCTCTTACTGGGACGCGTCCTGGTAAGTAAAATTGCGATTCTTCGCAAATACTGTATCCCGGCTCCTGTAGTGGGCGGTTTTATCTATGCTATCTTACATACCATCCTGAGAGGGATGGGAATCCTTGAGATTCAGGGCGACATGACGCTGCAGAGCGTATTCATGACCGCATTCTTCTGTAGCGTTGGCTTTACCGCATCCTTCCGTATGCTGAAAAAGGGCGGCGTTCAGACCGTTATCTTCTTAGGGCTGGCAGCGGCGATGGTTGTTCTCCAGAACGTACTCGGCGCGGGCCTTGCAGGCGTATTCGGACTGGATCCGAGACTGGGCCTTGCGACAGGTTCCATCCCCATGGTCGGCGGACACGGCACAGCCGGTTCCTTCGGACCGCTTCTTGAGGGCCTTGGCGTGGCCAATGCCAACGTAGTTGCCATCGCATCCGCTACCTATGGCCTGGTTGCAGGCTGCGTAATCGGCGGCCCGATCGCATCTTCCAAGATCCGTAAATTCAAATTAGGCTCCGCAGCTTCCGGCAGTTCCACAGAGGAGGCGGCAGAGGAAGAGGCTAAACTCAGCTCCCCGCTGATTCTCGACGGCCTTCTGTACCTCATCATTGCGATTGGTTTTGGTACCCTTGTATCTGCCGTACTGGGCAAGTTCATGACATTCCCGTCCTACATCGGCGCGATGCTGGTAGGCGCGATCATCCGTAACGTAGCTGACATGCAGGGCAAAGAGATCCCCATGGAGGAGATCAGCAGCCTTGGCGGCGCGGCCCTTTCCGTATTCCTCGGAATGGCTATGATCGGCATGAAGCTGTGGCAGCTCGCAGAGCTGGCGGTTCCGCTGGTAGTGATGCTGCTTGCGCAGACCATCCTGATGTTTGTATATGCAAACTTTGTTGTATTTAACGTACTGGGCAAGAGCTATGATGCGGCTGTTATGACGAGCGGCTTCTGCGGCTTCGGTATGGGCGCTACGCCGAACGCTATGGCGAACATGCAGGCTATCACCAGCCAGCACGGCCCGGCTCCGACGGCTTACATGGTAGTGCCGCTGGTAGGTTCCCTGTTTATTGACTTCGTAAATGCATCCATCCTGACAGGATTTATCAACTTCCTGGGATAATAAGCGGATATATGCCGGCAGCCCGGGGAACCGGGCTGCCGGCATGGTTGCTATAAACAAAAAATAATAACAATTATAACGTGATTTTTACTTGCTTATCAGCGCGAAATGCGATATAATCTAAGCAGATTAAAAAATTTCACAAAAATAAATGAAATTAAAAAGATTTTTTGTCAAAAACATCTACATAGCGATTTCTTTTAGGCCGGTGAGATTTTTAAACACATTTATAAAAACAGGAGGTATTTAACAATGAGCCAGTATGTTGACAGAGTTCTTGCTGAACTCAAAGAGAAGAATGCGCATGAGGCGGAGTTCCTTCAGACCGCAGAGGAAGTTTTATCTTCTTTAGGTCCGGTTGTTGACGCTCATCCGGAGTACGAGAAAGTTGCTCTTCTTGAAAGAATGGTTGAGCCGGAGAGAACCATCGAATTCCGCGTTCCGTGGGTAGACGACAACGGTCAGACACATGTAAACCGCGGTTACCGTGTACAGTTCAACGGCGCGATTGGACCGTACAAGGGAGGCTTACGTTTTGCTCCTTCTGTAAACCTTTCCATCATGAAGTTCTTAGGCTTTGAGCAGACCTTCAAAAACAGCCTGACAACCCTTCCGATGGGCGGCGCAAAGGGCGGTTCTGACTTTGATCCGAACGGCAGAAGCGATGCAGAGGTTATGAGATTCTGCCAGTCCTTCATGACAGAATTATATCGTCACATCGGTCCGGACATTGATATCCCGGCCGGCGACCTTGGCGTTGGCGCTCGTGAGATTGGTTACATGTACGGCCAGTACCGCAAGATCAGAGGCGCATTCGAGAACGGAACCATCACAGGTAAGGGAATGTCCTTCGGCGGCTCCCTGATTCGTCCGGAAGCAACCGGTTACGGCGCAGTTTACTATGTAGAAGCTGTTATGAAGCACGAGAACGATACGCTGGCAGGCAAGACGGTTGCTCTGGCAGGTTTCGGCAACGTAGCATGGGGCGCTGCAAAGAAGCTGGCTGAGTTAGGCGCTAAGGCTGTTACACTGTCTGGCCCGGATGGATACATCTACGATCCGGACGGCGTTACGACGGAAGAGAAGATCGAGTACATGCTTGAGATGAGAGCATCCGGCCGCAATAAGGTTCAGGATTACGCAGACAAGTTCGGCGTACAGTTCTTCCCGGGTGAGAAGCCGTGGGGCCAGAAGGTTGACATCATCATGCCGTGCGCAACTCAGAATGATGTTGACATGGAGCAGGCAAAGAGAATCGTTGCCAACAATATCAAATACTACATCGAAGTAGCGAACATGCCGACCACCAACGAGGCTCTGAAGTTCTTAATGGATCAGCCGAACATGGTAGTAGCTCCTTCCAAGGCTGTAAACGCAGGCGGCGTTCTTGTATCCGGTCTTGAGATGAGCCAGAACAGCGAGAGATACTCCTGGACTGCTGAAGAAGTTGACACGAAGCTTCACCAGATCATGACAGGTATCCATGACGGTTCCGCAGCCGCTGCTGAGAAATACGGCTTAGGCTACAACCTGGTAGCCGGCGCTAACATCGTTGGTTTCCAGAAGGTTGCTGACGCTATGATGGCACAGGGGATCTGCTGGTAATTCGTAACGGACAGATGATCTGAGCTGTTGTATTCATCCGTAAAAGTGAAATACAGTAGCAGCAAATTATAGAGCAGTTATCTGAATGAAAGGGCTGCTGCATTAAGGACAGAGTGCCCGCAGGCATGAGACTTAAGGCAGCGGCCCTTTCGGACAACATATCCTGAAAGGAGAATATAGATTATGAATTGTCTGATTATTGACAAAGTGTACGCCGGCATCGCTGAGGAGCTCGGCAAATCCATGAACGTAAAGACAGCGGATCACCTTCCGTCCAGCAAGGAGCAGCTTCTGGCTGATATCGGCGAGGCAGATGTTCTGATCATGCGCGTGGATCCGAAGATTGACAAGGAGATTCTGGACGCCGCCAAGAACTTAAAGGTAATCGGCGTTTGCTCTGTTGGCTTAAACCATATCGATATGGATTACGCAAAGGAAAAAGGAATCCAGATCTTCAACGCTCCCGGCTTAAATGCCAACGCTGTGGCGGAGCTTACGATCTCCAAGATGCTTGATATCTCCCGCGGAACCTTTACAGCAAACTATGATGTAAAAGTAAAGCATGAGTGGGACAAGTACAAATTCGAGGGCCGCGAGCTGCGCAACAAGACGCTGGGCGTAATGGGCTTTGGCCGTATCGGACGCCGTGTGGCGGAGCTGGGCCGTGCGTTTGGCATGACGATCGTTGCTTACGATCCGTTCTTAAAGCCCGAGGACTTTGAGAAAGAGAATGCAAAGGGCATGTCCATCGAAGAGCTTTTAAAGGTTGCTGATTTCGTATCCATCCATGTTCCGCTGACACCTGAGACAAAGGATCTGTTCAATGCAAAATCCATCGAAGGCATGAAGAACGATGCAGTGGTTCTGAACATGAGCCGCGGCGGTATCGTGAATGAGAAGGACATGTATGAGGCGTTAAAGGCCGGGAAGATTGGCGGCTATGCCACAGACGTTATGGAGAACGAGCTGGCCGGCAGCGGCTTAACAGGCAATGACAGCTTCGCAAGCCCGCTGTTCGAGTGCGACAACTTTATTGTTTCTCCGCACATCGGCGCACAGTCCGTTGACGCTTCCAAGGATATCGGACTTCATATTATTTCCAAAGTAAAAGAGGCTATGGGCCTGTAATACGTTTGTAACCGTTCAGACGGGCAGGAAGGCGCCTCATCTGAACGGTTACTTTTTTGCCCAAAGAGCGGCTCCTGTCAGGAAAAGGACAGGGGCCGTTTTTCCTGACTAAAATTATTCCCAATGAATTTGTATAGAGCCATAATTTTCGACAAAATTTGTGCTCTAATAGCTATAAATTTCACAAAATTGAAATAAACAATGTAGAATCATGTCTGATAATAAAGGTTTGAAGTGTTAGAAAATGGATAAGATTTAAAAAATTCATAATTTATGGTTGCGTTTTTTGAAAAGAAAGCGTATAATGTGGACTGTTATAATTCTCCGTGGCAGATGAAACAGATTGCTTTGGTGAATGTTTTAACAATCTTTTTAGAGGAGGAACCAGATTATGAAAAAAAGATTTACGGCAATTGCGGCGTTGGCCGTGGCGGCAGCCATGAGCCTGACAGCATGTACGCAGTCACAGAACGCGGCTCCGGAGACACAGGCCGCTGCGGAGACAGCAGCGCAGGGCAGTGAGGATAAGGCGGAGGAACCGGCTCCGGCTCCGGCTCCGGCGCCTTCAGCGGACGCGGTGAGCTTAAAGATGGCGACCGGCGGCACGACAGGTACATACTATGCCTACGGCGGCGTGATCGCGAATATTTTGAACGGCAAGCTTGGAAGCCTTCAGTTAAATGTACAGTCTACCGGCGCTTCCAAGGCGAATATTTTCCTGATTGACGACGGTGAGGCGGATGTGGCGATCGTGCAGAACGACGTTATGGACTATGCTTCCAAGGGAACGGATCTGTTTGAGGAGGACGGCGCGATTGAGTCCTTTTCCGCAGGCGCGGCGCTCTATGCGGAGGTGTGCCAGATCATTTCTTCCGGGGATATCAAGTCCGTTGAGGATTTAAAGGGTAAGAGAGTGTCTGTGGGCGACGCGGGTTCCGGCGTGGAATTCAATGCGCGTCAGATTCTGAACGCATATGGCATCAGCTTTGATGATATTGAAGTAAATAACTTAGGCTTTGGCGATTCTGCCGACGCGTTAAAGGACGGCAAGATCGACGCGTTCTTCTGCACAGCAGGCGCTCCGACCACGGCGATCACAGAGCTTGCAACTACAAATTCCATCAATCTTCTTGGAATTGACGACGAGCACGCAGCGGCTCTGCAGAACGACTATGCATTCTATACCCAGTACACGATTCCGGGCGGAACGTACAAGGGCGTTGATGACGATGTGGTGACTGTAGCGGTTAAGGCTACCCTGATCGTATCTGACAAGCTGAGCGAGGATGTGGTTTATGATCTGGTAAAGGGTCTTTTTGACAATAAGGATGCGATCACAGCGGGCCATGCCAAGGGCGCGGAGCTGGATCCGGCTTATGCAGTGGACGGCATCTCCGTTAAATTCCATCCGGGTGCAGAGAAATACTTTAAAGAGGCGGGTGTACTGCAATAAAACGCCTGCAAATCCATATGGGCAAAGGAGCTGTAGCTGCAATAATAGTTGTTATTATTGCAGCTATTCTCACTTTTTCGGCGGTGTGCCGCAGAGGCTGGTATCTGACGCTCCGGGATGGGGATACAAAAGAGGTATACGCCAGGTACAGGGTGGAGGAAGGGGATGAATTTTCGGTTTCCTTTATCCATTCGGTCAACAAGAGCCCTTTGATTGACGTATATCAGATTCGGGGACACGCGATCTATGTGGTGCGGACGATCTATTACGGCTTTGGGGCGGGCGTCCAGACGGAGCTGGAGGATGGGCAGACGCTGGCCTACGGGGAGGACGGGGCGATGATTGTTTCCGGTTTTGACCGGGAAATGCCCCATCTGTCTTATATTGTGGGAACGGTTTCGGATCATATGCTTACAGTCCATGGGAAAGAGATTAGCTTGAGGGAAGTATGCGGCAGGAATTCCACTGTGGAATTTACCTGTGAATTCCGGCAGTATTGATGGAGGTAGGGATGAGTGATAAGAATAAGCTGAACGGGGCGGGGCCTGATACAGGCGCAGCGCCGGATACATCTGCCGGCACAGCGGCTGATGTGGATGAGATTATGAAAAAATATGACAGGGAATCGAATACGCGCGTATTTGAGGGTGTCCCGAGGGTGGTTATCAAATATCTTCTGGCGGCGTTTTCCCTGCTGATGGTTTATATGAACCTGTTTGCGAACTGGGATGAGCGCGTGAGGCGGGCGTCCTTTGTGGGAATGGTAATTATTTTTGCATTTCTCCTGTACCCGGCCAAAAAGGGCAGCGGGGCTGTGAGAACGAATTATGTGCCGTGGTACGATGTGCTTCTTATGGCTATCGGAAGCGGGAGCTTTTTCTATTACGTGGTGAATTTCAGCGCGATTATCAAGCATGCGACGCGTATTAACCAGGTGGAGATCATCCTGGGCGTGCTGGGCGTACTGGTGCTGGTGGAGGCGTGCCGCCGGGTGGTGGGCCTTCCGATCCTGTGCGTGGCTACCTGTTTTGTGATCTATGCGTTTTCGACGGGCGCGAGCTTAAAGTCCATTGTGTATAACCTGTTCTACACAACAGGCGGGGTGATCGGCACGCCGATCGGCGTGTGCTCCACGTATATCGTGCTGTTTATTTTGTTCGGCGCGTTTCTGGAGGTGACAGGGATCTCGGAGTTTTTCATCCAGGTTGCAAACTCCATCGCAGGCGCGTCCTCGGGCGGCCCGGCCAAGGTGGCGGTTATCTCCAGCGCCCTGTGCGGGATGGTGTCCGGAAGCTCGGTTGCGAACACGGTGACGACCGGTTCTGTGACGATCCCCCTGATGAAAAAGACCGGTTACCGCGGCGAGTTTGCGGGCGCGGTGGAGGCGGCGGCCTCGACAGGAGGGCAGATCATGCCGCCGATCATGGGCGCGGCCGCGTTTCTGATGGCTGAGATGGTCGGCGTGCAGTACGGCGTGATTGCGGTCAAGGCGATCCTTCCGGCATTTTTATATTTCCTGGGAATCTTTATTATGGTTCACTTAGAGGCGAAACGGCTGGGGTTAAAGGGCCTTAATAAGGAGGAGCTGCCGAAGTTCGGGCATCTGATCCTCACAAAGGGCTTTCTCCTGCTCCCGCTGATTATCCTGGTGGTTATGGTCATGAAGGGATTTACCATGTCGCGCTCCGCGGTGATTGCCACGTTTGTGGCCATTGCGGTGAGTATGATCCGCAAGGAGACAAGGATGAATTTCGACGGATTTGTGACAGCCCTTGAGAACGGCGCGAAGAATACGCTGTCTGTGGCGATTGCCTGCGGAATTGCGGGTATCATCGCCGGCGTGGTTACCATGACAGGGCTGGGGCAGATCCTGATCTCCGCGATCGTGTCCGTGGCGGGCAATGTCACGCTGATCGCGCTTCTTCTGACCATGGTAACCTGCGTGGTGCTGGGCATGGGCGTGCCGACCACGGCGAATTATATCATCATGGCAACGACCTGCGCTCCGATCCTGGTGACGGGCATGCATATCGAGCCGATCGCGGCGCATATGTTTGTGTTCTATTTCGGAATCGTGGCGGATATCACGCCTCCTGTGGCGCTGGCCGCGTATGCGGGCTCGGCGATTGCGAAGTCGAATCCGATGCGGACGGCGTTAAATGCCTCGAAGCTGGCCATCGCGGCCTTCATCGTGCCGTATATCTTTGCTCTGAATCCGGCGATGCTGTTTATTGATACAACGGCGGCCGGGGTGGTGATGATTGTGGTGACCTCGATTGTGGGGCTGTTCGGCGTGTCAGCCGGGCTGGAAGGCTTTATGATGGCGGATATGCCGATGTGGCAGAGGATCCTTTCGGTGATTGGCGGGCTGATGCTGATCTATCCGGGGAATCTGACGGATATTCTGGGCGTGGCGATCGTCGGGGTGGTGCTGGCGATGCAGGTTTCGGCCAGGAGGAAGGCGGCTGCATAGAAGAGATATGTTCCGAAGGATTAAGCTAATGCTATGATACCGGGGTCAAAAGACCTTTTGGCCCCAACATCATGCTGTGGTATTAGCTTAATCCTTCGGAAATATATGGAATCAATATTTCTTCAAAACCGCCAGCCGTTTTGCCACTTCCATGATTATCACCCTTCCAAGAATATGAATTTTAATTTTCTTTACATTATCCATTCATGGCCCTCTCATCTTATCTGACACATTCCAGGTACTCGCCCAGCGCTTTTAAGGAGCGGTTTACAACGAGCTCTTCCGGGAAATCGACTTCCGCAAGCAATGCGGCGGCCTGCTCATGGCATCCGGCGTCGGCGGCGCAGTGAGAATCGCTGCCCAGGATAACCGCCGTATTATACCTGCGGCAGAGCTTAAGCATCGTGTAATAATTTTCACGCGCGCCGGGCCTTGGCGATCCGGGCTTTAAGGAGCTGTTATTGACTTCAAGAAGGACATGATGTTCTTTTGCCGCTTTTACAAGGCTTTCATAGTCCAGCGGAATCCGGCTGTTGTCGGGATGGCCGATAATCTGAACATACGGGTTTTCCATGGCCCCGATCAGAGCGGCCGTATTCTCTTCCTTTGTGCCAATCTCATAGCAGAGATCATGGATACTGGCAATGCCATAATCCAGACGCTTCTGCAGCCACCTCTTCAAATCGACGTTTCCCTGATAATCTATAATATTCAGTTCACACCCCATGATCAGGCGTATTCCGAAAAGTTCGCGCGGAATCGCTTTAAAATTGCAGAAATACATCTCATGGCAGCTCCCGGGCATGGCCGGCGCGTGATCGGAGGAGCCGAAAAGCGTAAGCCCGCGGCCGGCGGCGGCGCGGACCATCTCATAAAGCGTGTTGTATGCGTGGCCGCTGGCGATGGTGTGGGTATGTATGTCAAGGATATCGTTCATGTTAGCAGTACCTCCTTTGTGTTATGGATCAGATCAATGTAGTTGTGATTCGCAGATTAACCGGATGTGATTTGTAAGCGATTATCAGCGTGGGGAGTCGTGGGAAGGCCGCCCGGGACAGGTTCCATATCCAACAGAACCGCGCTCCCGCCCGGAGAAAAGCGCAGCGGGGCTTCGTCGGATATACCGCCTGCTTCCGGCGGCATTTTCACGGCTCTGCAGCAACATAAATATAATAATATCATAAATTTTTGCATAAAACTATAGAATTATAAGATGGGATATGGTTAAATAGAGATATTGCCCGCAACCGCCGCCCACCGATCCGGCAGGTTATGGGTTCAGTAAATCGCTAAGGAGGTACGATACATGACAGAACATAAAGCAGAAGACATAACGCCCACAGATTCAACAGGCATCCCGGCAGAGACGATGGCCGACTATGCGGAGGAACTGGAAGCTTCATTTAAAAAGGTAAAGGAAGGGGACATCCTGACAGGAACCGTGGTCGGGGTGACGGATACGCAGGTGCTTCTGGATCTGAAATATTACGCGGAAGGGATTATTGACAAGGAGAATTTGAGCAATGATCCGGATTTTGATATGAAACGGGAGATCCATCCGGGGGATGAGATCACGGCTACAGTGCTGCGGCTGGACGACGGCGAGGGAAATCTGGTGCTTTCGAGGAAGGAAGCGAATGACAGGCTGGCGTGGGAGCGCCTGCGGGATATGCTGGAGGCGAGAACCATAGTCCCGGTGAAGGTGTCGGGCGTGGTGAACGGCGGCGTGATCGCAAAGCTGGAGGGCGTGCGGGGCTTTATCCCGGCTTCCCGGCTGGATGCCTCGTATGTGGAGGATCTGAATGAGTGGCTGGGAAAGACTGTGGAGGCCACGGTGATTACCGCGGACGAGGAGTCGGGGCGGCTGGTGCTTTCCGGCAGGGAGGCGGCCAGGGAGAAGGCGCTTGAGGAGAAGAATAAGCGCATCGCCAGATGCGAGGTCGGCGCGGTGATGGACGGGGTTGTGGAGACGATCAAGCCTTACGGCGCGTTTGTCAGCCTGGAAAACGGGCTGTCGGGCCTGGTTCATGTTTCACAGATCAGCAGGAACCGGATCAAGCATCCGGCGGCGGTGCTGAAAGAGGGGCAGCGCGTGACGGTAAAGATCATTTCCACGGAGAATCATAAGATAAGCCTGAGCATGAAGGCTGTGGAGCCGGATGAAGCGCCTGAGGACGAGGTGTTTGATTATCAGGGCGGCGGGGAGGCCACGACGGGCTTCGGCGAGCTTTTGAAGGGAATCAAACTGTAGCGTGGAGAGCGGTTCGATGTTTTAGGCTGTATGAACAGTTGCGGCGGGATACGCTTAGAAGGAGAGGGAAGGAATTGAATATCCCCAAATCATATGATCAGCTTGATCAGTGGACGACGATTATGTTTTTGTATAATTCGGCCCTGAAGGCGATCAATACAAAGATTGAGATTATGAACAATGAATTTGTCCATATCTATCACTATAATCCGATTGAGCACATTAAATCGCGGCTGAAGTCGCCGGACAGTATTGTGAAGAAGCTGAAACGGCACGGGCGCGAGGTTTCGATTGCAAATATGATTGAGTATCTGAGCGATATTGCCGGGATCCGGATTATCTGTTCTTTTACCTCGGATATTTATCTGATTGCGGATATGATCTCGCGCCAGGCGGATATCACGGTGCTGAATATTAAGGATTATATTAAGAACCCGAAGCCGAATGGGTATAAGAGCTACCATATGGTGGTTACGATCCCGATCTATTTGAGCGAGGGGCCGGTGGAGACGAAGGTGGAAATCCAGATCCGCACGATTGCGATGGATTTCTGGGCCAGCCTGGAGCATAAGATTTATTATAAATTTGAGGGCAACGCCCCCAGAAGCCTGGAGGTGGAGCTGAAGGTCTGCGCGGAGATCGTGGATATGCTGGACGGGAAGATGTTTTCGCTGAATGAATCGATTATGAAGATCAGCGGCGAACAGTCCGGGGCGGAAAACAGGCCGGACGAGAGGCGGCCGGACAAATGGACCGGGCTTTTGACCGGGGGAGCGCAAGAGGAAGCGCCGGGCGGCTTGGAAGGAAGCGCCGGGGATTGCATCGCTGAGCGGGATACGGCGCAGGAGGCATTGAAAGAGCAGGATCCGGATGGCGTTTAGGAGGCGTTTGAGGGAGACACGGCAGATCGTGCGTGTGAACGGCAGGAGTATTGTTCTCTTTGAAGCTGCTTACAGGCTGCTTGCGCTGCCGCTTCTTTTGCGGATGGCGGACGCGCTGATGCGGTTTTCTCTGCATGCGTCCGGATACAGCTATGTGACAGTGAATAACCTGGTGAGTTTTCTTGGGGAGCCGGCGGCGATCGCTTCGCTGTGTATGGAGGTTGCTGTTTTGCTGCTGTGCGCGGCGCTGGAGGCGGGCTGTCTGGTGACGGCGTTTCAGGCGGCGGCTGAGTCGAGGCGGCTGAGCGTGCTGGCGATTTTCCAGGGGGGCCTGTCGAAGACGGCTGCTGAGGTGAGGCGCGGGGGCTGGCCGTGGTTCCTGATTGCCGCGGTACACAGCTTCCTGATCCACCTGTTTTTGCTTTACCGGCTTTTGTGCCATGTACGGCCCCTTAAGTTTATTCTCACGGCTGTGATGTCCGAGCGCTGGGGATGGCTGATTCCTGCCTGCGTGGTGGCGCTGTTCATTGCCATAGCGGTTCCCACGGCTTTTGTAGGGTTTGGCTGTATGGTGGAGCAGCGCTCCTTTAAAGGCAGCTTAAAGCGCAGTCTTGAGCTTTTGAGGGGAAATTATGTACATACGGCGCTGGTTTTGTCGCTGAGCAATGTTTTTGTGCTGGCGGCGGCGGTTCTTTTATATATGGCGGCGATTGTTCTGACAGCGGTGTTTGCGGTCCATTTTCTGGATCAGAGAATCGAGCTGGCGCTTCTTTTGGCTGCCAGGGACCGCATTGAATTTGTCCTTATTTTTGCAGCCGGGATCGCGCTTTCGGCTGTGCATTACGGGGCTTTGACCGTGCTTTATGGATATGCCAGGGGAAAACAGGAGGAAAAAGCGCCCGGCGCGCCGGATTGTTCCGGGAAGGAGCCGGCGCATGGCCGGCTTCTGACAAGGCGGAATGCGCTTGGGATTTTGTCGCTTCTCACGGCCGTCAGCGCGGTTTGTGTGGCGGACGCGGTGAGAAACGGCGGCGCGGGCGGGGATTGGCTCTCAGAGGTGGAGATTACGGCGCACCGCGGGAGCTCGTCCTCCGCGCCGGAGAATACGATCCCTGCGCTGGAGGCGGCGATTGAGGAATTGGCTGATTTTGCGGAGATTGACGTGCAGGAGACGGCGGACGGAGAGCTGATCGTGTTCCATGACAGGACATTAAAACGCATGGCGGGAGATGCGAGGGCGGTTGCGTCTATGACGCTTTCGGAGCTGTCGCGGGTGGACGTGGGATTGCGGTTTTCACAGGAATTCGAGGGGACGGCGATCCCCACGCTTTCGGAGGCGCTGGAAGCGGCCAGGGGGCGGCTTAAGCTGAATATTGAGCTGAAGAATCTGGGCGCGGCCAGCGACCTTCCGGAGAAGGCGGCGGCCTGTATCCGGGAATCCGGGCTTTCGCGCCAGTGCGTGGTTACCTCGACAAGCCTTGATTACCTGCGCAGGATCAAGAGCGCCGCGCCGGAGATCTATACCGGATATATTGCCTCCGCGGCGTACGGGGCTTATTATCAGGATGAGGCCGTGGATTTTGTGAGCCTGCTTTCCAGTTCGGTCAGCCGCAGGCTGGTGGAGACCGTGCATGAGTGCGGCAAAGAGGTCCATGTCTGGACTGTGAACCGCAAAAGCGAGCTGGAGCGGGTCAAGCTTCTGGGTGTGGATAATGTGATTACAGATAATCCGATTCTTGCAAGGGAGACGCTTTATGCAGAGGAGAACGCGGAGCATCTGCTGGAGCGGCTGCGGGAGATGATTCGGTGAAAAAGGCAGCCGTTCAGGCTGTCTGAACGGCTGCGAAAAAAGCGGCGCCGGCAAACCACAGGCGCAGAATTCACTGGGATTTTACAATGATGTGCGGATCATGAACTCTCGGAATCTCGCTGCGCCTGATTCCGGGAAGTTATGATAAAATACAGGAGGAAAATGGAATGAGGATTGTATTGCAGCGTGTGACAGGCGCCAGCGTGGCAGTGGACGGGGATGTGATCGGGGCCATTGATCAGGGATTTCTTGTGCTGCTCGGCGTGTGCGAGAGCGATACGGAGGAGATCGCGGATAAGATGGTGGATAAGCTGTGCAGGCTGAGGATTTTTGAGGATGAGAACGGCAAGACGAACCGGTCGCTTAAGGATGTGGGCGGGGCGCTTCTGGTGGTGAGCCAGTTTACGCTTTATGCGGACTGCAGTCAGGGAAACCGCCCCGGCTTTCTGGGCGCCGGGAGCCCCGAATTTGCGAACCGCATGTATGAATACGTGCTGAAACGGTGCGGCGGGTATGTGGAGAAGGTGGAACACGGGAAATTCGGTGCGGACATGAAGGTGGAGCTTGTGAATGACGGGCCGTTTACCCTTGTGCTGGACAGCGATACGCTGGTGAAGAAGAAAAAAATGTAAGGGCCCGGACGGCGCGCGGAGACAGCAGCATTGTGAAAATAATAACAAACAGAAAGGATAAAGGTGCAGGATTAAAATGGAAGAGACGGCAAAGGAGCTGGAGAAACGGCTGACATGGAAATTCCCGACGATTGCGAAGAAGTCGCCGGAGCAGAAGGAGGAGGCGTTTGCCTACTGCGAGGGATATAAGGCGTTTTTAAACGCGGCCAAGACGGAGCGGGAATTTACGGCCCAGGCGGCGGCGCTTTTAGAGCGCTCCGGTTATGCGGAGTGGGCGCCGGGGCGTAAGTATGCCCCGGGGGATAAGGTATATGTTATGAACCGCAAAAAGGCGCTGATTATGACGACGTTCGGGACGCGCCCGCTGGAGGACGGCCTGCGTCTGAATGCGGCGCATATCGATTCACCGCGCCTTGATTTGAAGCCGAACCCGCTGTATGAGAAATCGGAGATGGCGTATTTTAAGACGCACTATTACGGCGGGATCCGCAA
The DNA here is from genome assembly GCF_943193115.1 of Otoolea muris. Lineage (NCBI taxonomy): Bacteria > Bacillati > Bacillota > Clostridia > Lachnospirales > Lachnospiraceae > Otoolea > Otoolea muris. The sequence goes on along the minus strand of NZ_CALPCY010000012.1, from coordinate 74,486 downwards.
ATATCAGTGGGTGGCCCTTCCGCTGGCGATGCACGGCGTTGTGATAAAGGCGGATGGGGAGACGGTGGAGATCTCGGTCGGCGAGAAAGAGGGGGATCCGGTTTTCTGCGCGACGGATCTGCTTCCGCACCTGTCTGCGGATCAGAATGAGCGCAAGCTCAAGGACGGCATCAAGGGGGAGGAGTTAAATATCCTGCTCGGCTCCCTGCCGTTTGACTGCGGGGACGAGGAGATCAAGGAGGCGGTGAAGCTTCAGATTCTGGCTCTTTTGCACGGGACATACGGGATCACGGAAAAGGATTTCCTGCGCGCGGAGATTGAGCTGGTTCCGGCCGCGAAGGCAGTCGATGTGGGCTTTGACCGCAGCATGGTGGGCGCGTATGGGCAGGACGACCGGGTGTGCGCTTACACGGCTATGACCGCAGAGATTGCCACAAAGCATCCGGAGTATACGACCGTGACGGTATTTGCGGACAAGGAGGAGATCGGTTCGGTGGGAAATACGGGGCTGAATTCCAATTTCCTGCTGCATTATGTGATGGATCTGGCGGCCGCGGCGGGAGCCGATTACCGGCGTGTCCTGGAACACTCGCTCTGCCTGTCGTCGGATGTGAACGCGGCGTTTGATCCGACGTTCCCGCAGGTGTATGAGGAGAAGAACGCCTGCTATCTGGGAAAGGGATGCGTTCTGACAAAATATACGGGCGCGAGAGGAAAATCGGGCAGCAGCGACGCCAGCGCGGAGACCATGGCCAGAGTCATCGAGCGGATGGACGCGGAGGGCGTGTACTGGCAGATCGGGGAGCTCGGCGCGGTAGACGCGGGAGGCGGCGGAACCGTGGCCCTTTATGTGGCGGGCCTGAATGTGGATGTGGTGGATCTCGGGGTGCCGATCCTGTCCATGCACTCGCCGTTTGAGGTTGCCTCCAAGATGGATATTTACCATACATATAAGGCGTTCCTGGCATTTTATAAATAGGGCGGCCCAGGGCATGTCTGAGAAATCATTCCCGCGGCGGAACGCATTTTTAAGGCTTTAAGACACGCACTGGCGCGGTATTTACCGGATAACGGCCCATTTCCAGAATGGAGGAAGCGGCGCTTATCTGTAACGGTCCCGGCGGCCTGAATGGCTGCCGGGCATCAGCCCCGTTTTGTGAGGACAGGGGAGAAAGAAAAGAGGATTTTATTATATGCGAAAATTTATAAAAGCCGGGCTCTGCGGCCTGACGGCGGCGATGCTGGTGTGCGGGGGCTGCTCTGCCAAAACGGAAAACGGGCCTTCTGCGCAGGAGGAAAACGCGGAGACGGAAGCCGGCGGGGGGTCCGGGGCGCAGGATGGAGAGACGTCCGCGGAGGACGGCGCGACGGAGGAGTATATCGCTGAGGGAAGTATTACGCTGGGCGATTATAAGGGGATCCCGGTCACGGTCGGAAAAGCGGAGGTGACGGAGGAGGAGATCGATCAGGTGATCGAGAATTACCTGAACAGCAGCGCGACATATGAGGAGTCGGACGAGGCGGCGGCGCTCGGCGATACGGTGAACATCGATTATAAAGGGCTGATGGACGGCGAAGCTTTTGACGGGGGATCGGACACGAATTTTGATCTGCTCCTGGGCTCAGGGCGCTTTATCGCGGGCTTTGAGGACGGCCTGGTGGGCGTGAAAAAGGGGGAAAAACGCGATCTGAACTTAAGCTTCCCGGATCCGTACCTGAATAATCCGGATATGGCGGGGCGCGCGGTTGTGTTTGAGGTGACGGTGAACGCGGTGAAGAAGCGCGTCGTGCCGGAGCTTACGGACGAGTTTGTGGCAGCTTCCTTTCCGGAGGATAAAACCGTGGAGGGCCTGCGCAAATCGCTGCGCGAGATGCTGCTGAACCAGAAGCAGTCCCAGATCGATAACAGCCGTGATTCACAGCTTTTAGACGAAGCGGTGAACCGCTCGGAGATCGTGTGCGCCACAGATCGGGTGAATGAGGCCATGGATCTTCAGATTGACAGCATTACCAGGATGGCGGCGGGCTATGGATATGATCTGGCGTCGTATGCGGGGCTGATGGGCATGGACGAGGCGGGCCTGCGCGCGGAGCTTAAAGAGGCTGCCATTTATATGGTAAAACAGGAGATGACGCTGGATGCCATCGCAGAGGCGGAGGGCATTACGGTCAGCGGGGAAGATAAGGAAGCGCTGGCAAAGGAATACGGCTATGAGAGCCTGTCAGACATTTTAAAGAGCGAGGGCGTGACAGAGGAACTGGTTGAGGATACGGTGAGGAAGCAGAAGGCGCTGCGCGTCCTGTCAGACAATGCGCAGATAACTGAAGAGGCGCAGTAGTGGATAAATACGAAATTTTAAAGAAATATTTTGGATACGACGCATTCCGCGACGCCCAGGAGACGCTGATCGATCATATTCTGGCGGGACAGGACACGCTGGGCATCATGCCCACAGGCGCGGGAAAATCCCTGTGCTACCAGATCCCGGCGCTTATGCTTGACGGTATTACGCTGGTGATTTCCCCCCTGATCTCGCTGATGAAGGATCAGGTGGGGAGCTTAAACCAGGCGGGGATCCACGCGGCGTATTTAAACAGCTCCCTGACAACGGGGCAGTATTTTAAGGCGCTCGCCTTTGCGCGCGAGGGGCGCTACCCGATCATTTACGTCGCGCCGGAGCGCCTTTTGACCGAAGAATTCCTGGATTTTGCCCTGAACAGCCGTATTGCGATGGTGGCTGTGGACGAGGCGCACTGTGTGTCCCAGTGGGGCCAGGATTTCAGGCCCAGCTACTTGAAAATCACGGAGTTCATCGGACGGCTTAAAAAGCGCCCGATCGTGAGCGCCTTTACGGCCACGGCGACAAAGGAGGTCAGGGACGATATCATTGATATACTGATGCTTCAGGATCCCATGGTCATGAGCACTGGATTTGACCGCGCAAACCTGTATTTCGGCGTGATGTCCGTAAGGGATCGGTACGGGGCGGTACGCAGTTATCTGGAAACACACCGCGGCGAGAGCGGGATCATTTACTGCCTGACCAGAAAGCATGTGGAGGACGTGTGCGCGCGTCTGATAAAGGACGGTTTTCCGGTCACGAGGTACCATGCCGGCTTGAGCGACGCGGAGAGAAGGAAGAACCAGGATGATTTTATCTATGACCGCTCGCCGCTGATTGTGGCTACGTCCGCCTTCGGTATGGGGATCGATAAATCGAATGTGCGCTTCGTCCTTCATTACGGCATGCCGAAGAATATCGAATCGTACTATCAGGAGGCCGGAAGGGCGGGGCGCGACGGGGAACCGGCGGAATGTATCCTGTATTACAGCGGCCAGGATGTGATCACAAACCAGCTTTTTATTGCTCACAATCAGGACAATCAGGAGCTGGACGCGGCGGCCAGGGCTCTGGTGATGGAGCGCGACCGGGACCGCCTGCGGAAAATGACGTTTTACTGCTTTACGAATGAGTGCCTGCGGGATTATATTTTGAAATATTTCGGAGAGTATGGGAGCAACTACTGCGGCAATTGCTCCAATTGCCTGACGCAGTTCGAGGAGACGGATGTAACGGAGATCGCGCGGGCCCTGATCGGCTGCGTGGAGAGCAGCCGGCAGAGGTATGGGACCACGGTGATCGTGGATACGGTCCACGGGGCCAATACGGCCAAGATCCAGAATTACAGGATGAATGAGAACCCTCATTACGGGGCGCTGAAAGAGGTTCCCGTATATCGGATCCGGCAGGTGTTAAATTACCTGCAGATTCAGGAATATCTGGCGGTTACAACGGATGAGTATGCGATCGTAAAGCTGACCGCGAAATCCGGGGACGCGCTGAAAGAGGGCCCGATTGTCATGAAGCTCGCGAAAGAGGCGAAACGGCCGCCCAAGGAGGCATCAAAGGAAGGAAAGAACAAACGGTCCCAGCCCGGGCGCGAGAGCTTCACCGAGAAGGAGGAGAGCCTCTTTGAAAAGCTCCGCGCGGTCAGGACCGAGCTCGCAAAGCGGGAGAAGGTTCCGCCGTATATCGTATTTTCCGACAGGACGCTGACTCATATGTGCATCGTAAAGCCGACAACGAAAGAGGAGATGCTGAACGTGTCGGGTGTGGGGGAATTTAAGTATAATAAGTATGGGGAGAGTTTTCTGGCTTGTGTGAAGGAGGAGATGGGTGTTACTGTTCACGGGTAGTATTCCGCGAGGCGTTTTTTGTGAGCGAAGATCACAGAAAACCCGAGGGCAGCAGGCGCCAAAATGGGCAATCTGCCCATTTTGTGTGCATCATGTTCTGTGAACGGCACAGCCGTGAACAGTAACAGATGTGGAAATAGCGCTGGTGAAGAATCGTGATTTTCCTTGTGGGAATCCCTGTAATTTAGTATAATGGAGAAATCAGAGCCCACTGGCGGAAAGGAGATAAAAGGAAATGGATTTAAATAAGATACTGGAAGAACTGGATAAACTGTACGCGGAAGCAAACCTTGACAAAGCAGAGCTGCGCCTGGGCGAATGGCTCGCAGAGGCGGAGGAGGCCGGGGAAAAGGGGATCATGCTGGCTCTCTACAATGAGCAGGAGGGCCTCTACCGGACGACCGGGCGGGCGGCGGAGGCGGTGAAAGTTTCGGCCAGGGCGCTTGAACTGGTGAAAAACATGGGCTTAACAGGCACGATCCAGCATGCGGCCACGCTGCAGAACGCGGCCACGGCGAACCGGGCGGCGGGCAATGCCGGCGAAGCGCTGGGGATGTTTGAGGAGGCCGCGGCGCTGTATGGCAGGCTTGGGAAAGAGGACAGCTACCAGATGGCCGCGCTCCATAACAATATCAGCCAGATTTACCAGGAGCGCGAGGAGCACGAGACGGCGCTTTCATATCTGGAAAAGGCCCTTTCCGTGGTTGCGCGCCTTGATGGGGGAGCGGCGGAGGCGGCCACCACGCGCGTCAATATGTCGCTGTCCCTGATGGCCTTAGACCGCCTGGAGGAAGCCGAAAAGCGGATCGACGAGGCAATGGAATACTACAAAAGCGAACAGGGGCTTAAGGATTCCCACTATCCGTCCGCGTTATCGGCAGCCGGCGAGCTGGCGTTCTGCAAGGGAGAAAAGAGGGAGGCGCTGGCCCTTATCAAAGAGGCCCTGAACGTCACGCTTCGCATATTTGGAGAGAATGCCGCGAGCGAGATTTTGCGCAGAAACGTGGAGCTGATTGAGGAGAGCATAAAGAGGACGGAGCAGGAAGATTAACCGATGAATGGGCTGGAACTTGCAAGGCGTTATTATCTGGAGGTCGGACGGCCGATGCTTGAGGCAGAGTACGCGGAGTACATGCCGCGGATCGCGGCGGGGCTTGCGGGGGAAGGCTCCGAGTGCCTGGGATATGACGACGCGATTTCAAGGGATCATGATTTTGGGCCGGGGTTCTGCCTCTGGCTGAACGCAGAGGATTTTTCGGCGATCGGAAAGCGCCTTCAGGCGTCTTATGAGGCCCTTCCTGCCGAATTCGGCGGTTTCCCGGCCAGAAATACGAGCGCCCGGGGAGGCGGGCGCGTGGGCGTGATGGAGATATCCGCGTTTTACGGCTATTTCATCGGTTCAGAACAGCCTCCCGCCTCACTGACGCGGTGGCTGCGCCTGCCGGAGGAGAAGCTGGCGGCGGCGGTGAGCGGCGAGGTCTTTTCGGATCCGTCGGGTGAATTTTCGTCAATCCGCGAGGCGCTTTTGCAGTATTATCCGGAGGACGTACGCGTAAAAAAGATCGCGGCCCGGGCGGCGGTGATGGCTCAGTCAGGGCAGTATAATTATGCGCGGTGCATGCAGCGCGGGGACGATGCGGCGGCCTGCATCGCGCTTGGCGAATTCTTAAAGAGCGCGATGTCCATGATCTACCTTTTAAACCGCCGGTATGCGCCATACTATAAATGGATGTTCCGGGGCCTTTCGGGGCTGGAGCGCGTGAAGGCGGCGCGTCCGCTGCTCGGCGAACTTTCCCGTCTGGGAAGTCAGGAAGAGGCGTGGAGAAAGCCGTATCCGGCGGGGTTTAATCCCTATGTGAATATTAGGGACCGCAAGGTGGAGCTGATCGAGGAGATCTGCGCCCTGACGGCAGAGGAGCTTCGCAGGCAGGGACTGACGGACAGCAGGGATGATTTTCTGGAGGCGCATACGTGGGAGATTATGAAGAGGATCCGGGATCCGGAGATTCGCGGCAGGCATGTGTTGGAGGGGTAGCGTATTAAAGTTATTTCATTCGGCGGCGGAGTATACTGCGGGCCATGGGGGGTCGCGGGGAGGCCGCCTCAAGGAGAGATTGATATGACATTGGAAGAAAAAAAGGAAGCGCTTATTAAAACAGAATGGCAGGCATTCCAGTCAGTGCGCAACGAAGGAGGCCGGGCCTCCTGCCAGGACGACCCGCAGACCTTTTTTATCATGCGCCGCAGCCAGTTCCACGCATGGCCGGAGGATTTAACCGACAGCTACGCCAGAGATCTTCGCGGGGCAGAAGCCGAAGGGCGGAATCTTTTGGCTGAAAAGTATGCCTGGATGATGGAATCCACGGCTCCGGAGCAGTTTGAGCGGATTGCCGGCCTGCTCCCGACCCGGTCAGAGGAGAAGGAGCGGCTGATCCGCCTGATTGCAGAGATCCAGGTTCGCTGGATGGAGGAATACGCGTCCGGGTATCCGGCCCTGGCGTCCGGGAACCGGCTGATCCATACTTCGGAGGATACGGGGGCTGCCACCTCCTTTGAGACGTATCTGAAGGGGGAGCTTCACACATATTCGGAAGGGACGCTTCTGCTGTACCTGGAGTTTATCAGGGGCCTTGAGAAGGAGGGGAAGAATCTGTCCCTCCTGGTGATGGGGGCGACCGTGAGGGCTTACGGGTATAAAAGCCTTGAGGAGGCGGAGGAAAGAGTCAGATGTCAGCGGAACGTGTAATTGAGATTAAGGACGTTACAAAGATTTATAAGCTTTATGATAAGCCTATTGATCGTCTGAAGGAGTCAATGAGCCTGCGGCACAGAAGCTATCACAAGGACTTCTATGCCCTGCGCGGGCTTTCCTTTTTTGTGGAAAAGGGGCAGACCGTGGGGATCATCGGGACGAACGGATCAGGCAAGTCCACGATTTTAAAGATCATAACCGGCGTCCTGACGCCCACGTCCGGGGAAGTGAGTGTCAAGGGAAAGATTTCCGCCCTTCTGGAGCTGGGCGCGGGCTTTAATATGGATTACACAGGGATCGAAAACATTTATATGAACGGGACCATGATGGGCTATTCCAAAAGGGAAATGGATGATAAGCTTGCGGATATCCTGGATTTTGCCGAGATCGGGGACTTTGTGCATCAGCCGGTCAAGACGTATTCGAGCGGGATGTTCGTGCGCCTGGCTTTTGCGCTGGCCATCAATGTGGAGCCGGAGATCCTGATCGTGGACGAGGCGTTGTCCGTGGGCGACGTCTTTTTCCAGTCCAAGTGCTACCGCCGGATGGAGGAGATACGGAAAAACGGCACGACGATCGTGATGGTCACGCACGATATGGGGAGTATTATAAAATACTGCGATAAGGTAATCCTGTTAAATAAGGGCGAGTATATCGCCGAGGGCCCTGCCGGCCGGATGGTGGATCTCTATAAAAAGATCCTGGCAGGGCAGATGGAGTCGCTTCGGGAAGAGCTTGCATCCCGCAGGGAAGGCGTCAGTGAAGATGCTCCGGGCAGACGCGCGGGGGCAGGAGGGAGTGAGCCGGGCGGGCTGATGCGTGAAAAGCTGACGATCAACGCGAACCGGGAGGAGTACGGGGACGGCCGCGCGGAGATTTTTGACCTGGGGCTCCTGGATGCCAGGGGGAATCTGACGAATCTTCTGCTGAAGGGGGAAGTGTTTACAATCCGGGAACGGATCCGTTTTCATGCGGACATAGAAGCCCCGATTTTTACCTATACGATCAAGGATCGAAAGGGGACGGAGCTGACGGGGACGAATACGCTGTTTGAGGGCGCGCAGGTGAAGCCTGTGAAGGCGGGCGATATCTACGACGTGGCTTTTACGCAGAAAATGACGCTGCAGGGCGGGGAATACCTGCTTTCTATGAGCTGTACCGGCTTTGAGGGCGGGGAGCATGTGGTGTATCACCGCCTGTATGATGTGGCGAATATCACGGTTATTTCCAATAAGAATACGGTGGGTATCTATGATATGGAGCCGGAGGTAAAGACAGTGCTGAACGGCGGCGGATGACCGTTCAGGCTGTCTGAGCGGTTACGGCGGCGGATGGTGAGGAAAATGGATGACATAAGGAGTGAAATTCGGGCGCTGCTTGAGAAATACGGGACGGATACGAAACGGGCGCTCCGGGAGAATAAACGGCTTTCGTATCTCTACGCCCTGGCGCCTCTGCGGGAGAATCTTCTGGAATGGTATGATTTCAGGAAGGACGGCCGCCTTCTGCAGGTTGGGGCCGATTTTGGGGCGCTGACAGGGCTTCTTTTGAGGCGCTGCGCCTTTGTGGATGTGCTGGATGAGGAAGAGGAGAGTTTAGAGGTCGTAAAAGCCAGGTATCCGGGAGAAGAGAGGCTTTCGTGTATACAGGAAAGCCTGATTTCAGACAAAACAGCCGGGAGCTGGCGGGACAGGCGCTATGATTATGTGACGCTTATCGGCTCGCTGAAAAAGGAGGCGCCGATTGAGAGGCAGGTAAAAGAGGCCATGCGCCTTCTGGCCCCGGGGGGCGTGCTGCTTGTGGCGGCGCGCAACCGTTTTGGGCTTAAATACCTGGCCGGAGCCGCGGCGGACGATGTGGATATGACGAGGCGGGAGCTTGAGGCGCTGCTCCCGGGAGGCGTTTTTTATTATCCCATGCCGGATTACCGGCTGCCGGGGGAGATCTATTCGGATGCGTATCTCCCAAAGAAGGGGGATCTGACAGGCGCGCTGGCGCTGTATGATTATCCCCGGTATCTGTTGATGGATGTGGGCGCCGCGTATGACGCGGTATGCGGGGACGGGCAGTTCGGCCAGTTTGCCAATTCGTTTCTCGTCGCGTGGAAAAAGGAGTAAAGACGGCATGGCAGAGGTGTGTTATGTAAAATACAACCGGACCCGCCAGGAACGGTTTCAGATAAAGACAGAGATCAGGCGCGAGGGCGGCGCATATGTGGTGGAAAAGGCGGCGCTCTGTCCGGAGGGCGCGGCCCACATCCGTTCATTTCAGGAAAAATACGAGAGGCTGGCATGGCAGAGCCGGCGCGTCAGGCCCGTGGAAACGGAGATCGCAGAGGACGGGAGGCGGGCGCGTTTTCCGTGGCTGGAGGGGAGAACCCTGGCGGAGCTGTTGGGGGAGGCCGTAAACGGGGATGGGAAAGCGCTGGCCCGCGCGCTTTGCGGCGAAACCTCCGTGGACGGGGCGGATACAGATATAGCCGCCTTTTCGTCTCCTCTGGAGGCGGTCCGCGCGGCGATGGACGCGCTTTATGACACGCGCCCCGAGGCGCAGGGAACGTTTCGTCTGACGCCGGACTTTATGGAGGTGTTTAATACGCTGGGCGAGCTTTCGGATCTGGCGGAGGAGGAGCTTGCGGGCCCGGCATTTACCGTCTCCAATATTGACGCCCTGTTTGAAAATATGCTGGCGACACGGGACGGGATCCGCGCGATTGATTATGAGTGGGTGTTCCTGTTTCCGGTTCCGGCCGGGTTTGTCCGCTACCGGACGCTGTACTATTTTTACCGCCAATACAGCAGCCTGATGGAATACGCCTCGTTTCCGGATTTCCTGCGCGCATACGGGATGGAGGAGGCGGATGAGAAGCGGCTTTCCATCTATGAGCGGATGGAGAGGGGCTTTCAGGAGTATGTCCACGGCGAGAACCAGAGGACGTATCAGGAGGACTTCATGGTCCGAACGAAGAATGTCCGGGAGCTTGCGGCCATTGACGGCGAGCTGGAGCGCGCAAAGAAACGGCTTGAGGAACTGAAGGCCATGCTCGCCGATAAGGATACGGAGCTTAGGCGGGAGCGGGAGGTGAAGCGGCTTACAGACAACCATGTGGCGAACTTAGAGGCCATGATCGGCGATCTGCGCCATGAGATAGGGGAAATGGGGAAGACGCTTTCCTATTTAAACCGCCATGAGGCGCTTGTGTTTAAGCTTCGTAGAAAGCTGGGGCAGGCATTTAATAAGCGGTATCCGAAGGGGACGGGAAAGCGCAAGATCCTTGGCTACTTTAGGAGGACGCTCCTTCATCCCGTTTCATCCATCCGCATGTATACGACCGAAGAGGGGAAAAACCGGATGAAAGGTGATTTTGAGATCGGGGAGGAATACCTGACGGGCGGAAAGCTCCTGTTCCCGCGGGAGGAGAATCCCACGGTCTCGATCATTATCCCGGTTTACAACCAGATCCGTTATACGTATCTGTGTCTGCAGTCCATCCTTTTGCACACGCCGGATGTGAGCTATGAAGTGATTATCGCGGACGATGTGTCCTCAGACGCGACAAAACATCTGGGCGAATTCGCCGAAAACCTTGTGATACGGCGCAATGAGACGAACCAGGGATTCCTTAGAAACTGCAACCAGGCGGCCCGGGCGGCGAGGGGTCGGTACCTGATGTTTTTGAACAATGACACGCAGGTGACGGATGGCTGGCTCAGCTCTCTTATAACGTTAATCGAGTCGGATCCGTCGATCGGCATGGCTGGCTCTAAGCTTGTCTATCCGGACGGGCGGCTGCAGGAGGCGGGCGGGATCATCTGGAGCGATGGTTCCGGCTGGAATTACGGGCGGATGGATGACCCGGATAAGGCGGAATATAATTATGTGAAGGATGTGGATTATATTTCCGGCGCGGCGATCCTGATTGATGCGGATCTGTGGAAGCAGATCGGGGGCTTTGACGAGCGGTTTGCCCCGGCTTACTGTGAGGACTCGGATCTGGCTTTTGAGGTCAGGAAGGCCGGATACCGCGTTGTATACCAGCCGCTTTCAAAGGTGATCCATTTTGAGGGCGTCTCGAACGGGACGGACGTACACGGAAGCGGTTTAAAGCGCTATCAGGTGGAAAACAGCAGGAAGCTTAAGGAAAAGTGGAGTGAGGAATTTAAAAGACAGTGCGTCAATACCGGCAGTCCCAACCCCTTCCGGGCCAGGGAGCGCAGCATGGGAAAGCCGGTGATTCTGGTCGTGGATCACTATGTTCCCACGTTTGATAAGGATGCCGGCTCAAAGACCACGTTCCAGTATTTAAAGATGTTCCTGAAAATGGGCTATGCGGTGAAATTCCTGGGGGATAATTTCCTGCGCGAAGAGCCGTATACCACGGTTTTGCAGCAGATGGGCGTTGAGGTGCTGTACGGCCGGGAATATGTGGCCGGGATCTGGGACTGGCTGGACAGGAACGGGAAAGAGATTGCCATTGCATACTTAAACCGGCCGCATATCGCCTCGAAATATGTGGATTACATTGCCGAGCACACGGATATGAAGATCATTTATTATGGCCATGACCTTCATTTCCTGAGAGAATTCAGGGAGTATGAGCTGACAGGGGATTTGAAGAAGAGGAGAGATTCAGAATACTGGAAGTCCGTTGAATTTTCCCTGATGCACAAGGCGGCTGTGTCGTACTACCCGTCTGACGTGGAGATTCAGGCGATCCGCGCGCTGGATGAGACGGTTCCGGTAAAGGCGATCACAGCTTATGTATTTGATGAATTTCTTGAGAACGTCAACCGCGCCTTTGCAAAAAGAGAGGGACTGTTGTTTGTAGGGGGCTTCGCGCACCCGCCGAATGCGGACGCGGTGCTGTGGTTTGCCAGAGAGGTATTTCCGCGGATCCGGGAGAGGCTTACCGTGACCTTTTATGTGGTCGGCTCCCGCGTGACAGAGGAGATCCGGGCGCTTGAGAGTCCCGGAAACGGGATCGTGGTGAAGGGCTTTGTGTCAGAGGAGGAACTGTCCGCCCTGTATCAGAGCTGCCGGATCGTGGTCGTGCCCCTACGGTACGGAGCCGGGGTCAAGGGAAAGGTGGTTGAGGCTGTCTATAACGGCGCGCCGGTGGTGACGACCTCTGTGGGGAGCGAGGGCATACCGGATGTCGGACAGGCGCTTGTAATCGAAGACACGGCAGAGGCTTTCGCAGAAGCCGTGGTATCGCTCTACGGGGATCTGGATCGGCTGGAGGCGCTTTCTGACGCTGCCCAGGACTATATCCGCCGCCATTTCAGCACAGAGGCCGCGTGGTCGGTGATACGGGACGACTTTGCCATTTAAAAGGAGCTGCCGGGACGCAGCCTGCGCGGAGAGGGCGCGGGGATTTACGTCCCGGCAGTTCGTCTGTGCAGGCGGCGTCCCGGCAGCCTTTTTAAAGGCGGCTTTCAGCCGGGCGGACTCTCCGGTAGCTGATGAGCTGGTAGAGGATCATGAAGCACCATCCGATCGCGGTTCCGATGGCCACGGCCTGTACGCCGAAGCGACCCAGAAGCAGGTATGTAACCGCGACCCGGATCGGGATCTGGACGACGGTTGCAAACAGCGTGATCATCAGCCGCCCGATTCCCCGGAAATACCCCTGGAAGGTGTTGGTTATGCCGGTCAGGAAATAGACGGAGGCCATGGGGATGATGTAGCTTAAGCCGTACCGGATAGCTTCCGTATCCTCTGGCTTTAAGAAGAGGCCGAGCAGAGGGCGTCTTCCGGCAAGGACGAGGATCCCGACAAGGAGCGTATAGATCTCGGCGATCACAAGCATTTGCTTTAAGCCCCTGGGAATACGGTCATACTGTTTTCCTCCCAGGTTCTGGGCGGAGAAGGTCGTTAAAGAGGAGGCCAGGCTGTCCCCGGGCGCGAGCACATAGCTGTCAATAATGGAAACGGCATTAAACGCCGCGATGGCGTCCACGCCCAGGGAGTTGACGCCGGACTGCACCAGAAGGCGTCCCACGTAAAGCATGGTCTGCTGGACTGCGGACACGGAGCTGAAATCGACCGTTTTCTTTAAAAAGGAAGGATTCAGGCGAAGCTCCCGCCGCGCAAGGCGCAGGATCGGCGCCTTGGCGTAAATATAGGCGAGAAGCGCCGCCGCCGATACGGCCTGGGAGATGATTGTCGCGAAGGCCGCCCCGGAAACGCCCATTTTCAGGACGCCGACGAGAATAATGTCAAGAAAAATGTTGACAAAGGTTGTAAGGATCAGGACGTAAAGGGCCGCTCTGGAGTCGCCGATGGCCCGCAGGGCGGCGGAGAGCACATTGTAAAAAAAGGTAAAGATAAGCCCGCCGGAAATGATGCGCAGATATATGGCGGCATCCGCGAAGATGGCATCCGGCGTGCGTGTGAGACGGAGGAAAAGGCCGCTTCCCAGAAACGAGAGAACGGACAGAAACACGGTCAGAATCAGCCCGGCCAGAACTGAGGTGGAAAGCTCCTCCTTTAAAGCGGAATAATCCTTTGCCCCGAAATAACCGGCCATCAGGATCGAGGCCCCCATCGAGAGGCCCACAATCAGGAAAATCAGGATATTCATAATCGGGCCGGCCGTGCCCACCGCCGCCAGAGCGTCTTTCCCGTAAAAATGTCCCACAACCACAGAGTCAACCGTGTGATAAAGCTGCTGGAACAGATTGCCGAATACCAGCGGCACGGCGTACACCAGAAGGTGCTTTGTAATATTTCCCTGCGTCATATCTCTTGCCATCGTACATATTCCCCCTTGATTTTTCAGGTTAAAATGATTATAATGATTTTTATAAATCATATTAAATTAATAATGATTTTATAAAATCAATTATAGGAGGTTTCAGAAGGATTGTCAAGACAGTGTGAGAGTAACGATTCAGAGGTCATCTGGGGTGTGACAGTTCAGACAACCTGAATTGTTACGGCATCTGCCCATGAAAATCGCTTCGCGATGGGGCAGATGCCTGCTGCCGCTGCGTTTTCGTACGGTCAGCGCAGCAGGTGCGCAGACCTGTCTGAACTGCTACTCTGAGGTTAGGTGAGAGGAATACTGAACAAAATGACGGAACAAAATAAGATGGACAACACTTTGCAGGACAGCGGCGGAAATCTGATCAGAAAACGGATTGCCGGGGCAAAACTGACCGCAAAGGATCGCCTGGCGCTGGAATATATCATGAAAAACCAGGAGACAGCGTGCTTCATGACCTCCGCGGAGCTGGCGAAAGAATTGGAGATCAGCGCTTCTTCCGTGGTCCGCGTCTCGGCAAAGCTGGGGTTTGAGAGCTTCAGCATGTTTAGGCGCGCGCTGCAGGAGGAGCTGGCGAGAGAGAGGCAGAAGGATAAGAAGCAGATTCCCTATGAGCGGATAAAGGATTATACAGATTTGTCAGAGGAGGAGCTGATAACGGCGATCAAAGGAAATGTGCTGCGCAATATTGAGCGTGATCAGACCGCGGCGGACTATAACAGCTATCACAAAGCGGCCGCCCTGCTCGCAGGGGCGGCGAAGGTCTTTGTTGTGGGATTCCGCGCCTGCGCAGGCTTTGCGATGTCGCTGAACGTCATGCTGGGCTGTGTGCGCCCCGGCGTTTACGCGGTTGAGGGCAGCCGCCCGCTGATCGACGCGCTGGTGGATCTGACCGAAGAAGACGCTGTGGTGCTCATGTCATATGAACGCTATTCCAGCGAGACAGCTTTTGCGGCAAAGATGGCCAGAAAGGCCGGGAGCCATATCATAGCCCTGACGGATAAATATACCTCGCCTCTCTGCGCGGGAGCGGAGGCGGTAATATTAAGCTCCACGGACGGCCTGTCCTTTTATAATTCCTATGCCGCTATGGTCATGGCCATGGAAGTGCTCACCGGGCTGGTGAGCAGGAGGAATAAAGAGCAGAATGAGGCGCGGCTGATGAAGATGGAGGAATATCTGCGGGAGACGGGGCAGTATTGATTCCCGCGAGCAACGAGCCAAGTGGGCATGCTTGCATGCACATTTGGCGACTGCCGCGAGGGTCAAATACCCCGCTGCTCTGCAGCGCTGCAAGTTTGACGCCCCGTTGCTTGCAGCGGGGTTGTTGACTTTATGGCCTGCCAGCAATGGAACCTGTTCCTGGCGGCCTCTTTGCGCTCCTAAATTAAAAATATTCCACAAACTCTATCCTTGCAATCCCGCCCCATTCGTGATATGATGGGCAGAGAAGAAAGTAACATGTCAGTTAGCAGTCATAATCATTTCCCAAGACAAAACAGGAGGAAGAAAAATCATGAGTACAATTATTGAAGAGCTGAGCGGATACGGCGTGGTGCCGGTTGTGGTATTAAACCGTGCAGAGGATGCAAAGCCTCTGGCAGAGGCGCTTTGCAAGGGCGGACTTCCGTGTGCGGAGGTTACATTCAGAACCGAGGCTGCAGAGGAATCGATCCGCATCATGTCCGAGAATTTCCCGCAGATGCTGGTGGGAGCCGGGACAGTGCTGACTATCGGGCAGGTGGATCGCGCGGTAGGGGCAGGCGCGAAGTTCATTGTAAGCCCCGGCTTTGATCCGGAGATTGTGGACTACTGTATCGAAAAGAAGATTCCGGTTCTTCCGGGGTGCATCACTCCGTCCGAGGTGGCCCAGGGCGTGAAGAGAGGGCTTAAGGTCCTGAAGTTTTTCCCGGCTGAGCAGGCCGGCGGCGTGGCGATGATCAAGGCAATGGCAGCTCCCTATACGACGGTGAAATTTATGCCGACCGGCGGAATCAGCGCGAAGAATTTAGAGGAATATTTATCGGTTCCGAAGATCGTTGCCTGCGGCGGAAGCTGGATGGTAAAAGGCGATCTGATCGACAGCGGGCAGTTTGACAAGATCGAGGAGATGACCAGGGAGGCCGTGGATCTGGTTCATAAAATCCGTGGCTGATACGCATTACGGGAGAGAACGTGATGGAGAGAACGCTTAATCAGGAGACGTATGACCGGTTTAAAAAAGACATCATGACGTTCGCATGTAAGCCGGGGGAACCGGTTTCAGCCGCGAAGCTGGCGGATCGCTACCATGTGAGCCGGACGCCGGCCAGGGAGGCGCTGGTTAAGCTTAAGGCAGAGGGACTGGTGGATATTTTTCCCCAGTCCAAATCCGTGATTTCCAGGATTAACGTCCACCGGGCGAGACAGGAGTGGTTTGTCCGGCGGACGCTGGAGCTGGGGATGGTGGATCGTTTTTTTGATAAAGTCAGCGATCCGGATATTTCGCTGATGCAGGATTATAATCATGAGATGAACCTCTTAAGAGCGCAGCCAAAGACGCATGAGTCGGCTTATCGTTATCTGATGTGTGATAATGATTTTCATGCGGTGAGCTATATGGCGGCCGGTGAGCGGCTGGCGGCTGAAATTATTTCCAATACCATGGTTCATTATAACCGGATCCGGCTGTTGGTGGATCTGGAATCAGCATTTCGGGAACGGACGGTTTCGGTTCATGAGCAGTTGATTGAGTATGTGAAGCAGCGGGATAAGGAGAGCTACCGCGGGCTGCTGAAGCGGCATTTGGATTATGTGCTGGATGATATTGGGACAATGGAAAAGTTATATCCTGATTATTTTGAGATGCAGAAATCCTCTGACAATGGATGACTTGGATTTTCGGTGAACAGGCTTTGGAACGCGCTTAGCGGGCTGGGGCCTGTTTTTTATGCGCACGGGACGCCGGGATCGGCGTTCGGCAGCAAGAATGTCAGTTGTAAATCCAGGGGGATCATCTATAATAATGCTGAAGGCAACCGTTCAGACAACCGGAGCTGTTACTTCTAAAGTACATTACAGATAGAAAGGATCAGGTAACCATATATGTCAGCAGCCCTGTTTGCTAAAAAGAGTGATCTATGTACTGCCAATCGATGTCTGACAAACAGAAAGACCATTCAAAATGTGCCATACCTTAAACGCTGCCGCAACAGAGAGGCGGCGCTGCTATGAAGATTGACCGTCTTTTAGGCATTTTATCGGTTCTTCTGCAAAAGGAGACCGCGACCGCGCCTGAGCTGGCAGAGCAGTTTGAGGTATCCAGAAGGACCATTAACCGGGACGTTGAAGCTCTGTGCAAGGCCGGCATTCCTGTGATGACCAGACAGGGAGCAGGCGGCGGTATCTCGATTATGGAGAATTATAAGTTCAACCGCGCGCTTTTGACGAGTACGGAAATGCGGGATATTCTCGCGGGGCTGCGCGGGCTGGACAGCATCAATGGGACAAACCGCTATGGCCAGCTTATGGAAAAGCTGTCGGCGGGCTCTTCTGACTTTCTGACAGGGGGACAGTCGGTTCTGATTGATCTGTCGTCGTGGTATAAAGAATCCCTCGCGCCGAAGATAGAGCTTTTACAGCAGGCAATTGACAACAGGCTGGAGGTCTGCTTTTGCTATTTCTCGCCAAACGGGGAAAGCGAGCGGACGATCGAGCCGTTTTACCTGCTCTTTCGCTGGTCGAGCTGGTATGTGTGGGGATATTGCAGGCTGCGCGGTGATTTCCGGATGTTTAAGCTGAACCGAATGGACGGCCTGTGCCTGTCCGGGAGGACATTTCCCGCGCGCACTGTACCGCTTCCGGGGTCCGGCAGCAGCGCTGTGTTTCCCGGCGCGGTAAAGGCGCGTATACTGTTTGACGCTGTATGCAAATGGAGGCTGATGGAGGAATACGGCCCGGAGAGCTTCCGGGAGCAGCCGGACGGGAGGCTGTTATTTGAGCGGAGTTTCAGAAACAGGGAGTACCTTGTGATCTGGCTGATGGGCTTTCGGGACAAGGCGCTCCTGCTCGGGCCAGAGGATGTGCAGCAGGAGCTTTTGGAGGCGTTTCAGAAGGTGAAGGAACGGTATGAGGGGACAGTGTGATTGTGGTTGTTATGTATACAGGCGGCTAAAGGGGCGGGAGGCAGACCATAATGCGCGAGGGAGGGGAGTTTTATGTCTAGTACACCGTTTTTTAATTCGCAAGTAAAAAGCGCCTGACTTCCATATCCAACAGGACCCCGTAGAAGACCGCCGGTATTCAGCGAGGTCTTTACGAGCTTAGTACCTCTGCGCTTTTCTCCGAGCGGGAGCGGGGGTCCTGTTGGATATGGAAGCTGACTTCTGGCGGCCCCCTCACGACAAGCCACAGCCTGCAATAATATATCTTCCTGTATCTATTTTTTTACCTTCCCGGCTTTCTCAGCGAAATCCGTCGTCACCAGCTTCTCATAGGGAACCCTTTCTTTAAGCTCACCCGCCTCCTCCAATATATTCTGAAGAAGATCAAAGCTGCTTTCCTCAAAAATCGTATCATTTTTCCAGGTATCCTGCTCCTTGTAGCGCTCAACAATGGCGGCGATGGTCGCTTCATCGGTTTCTTTGAACTGAGGCTTAATCGTTTTGGCAATCTCCTCAGCGGAATGGCTGTTTACGTATTCAAGCCCCTTCTGGATGGCATTTGTAAAACCCTGGATAACCTCGGGATGCTTTTCAATATAACTTTTCTTTGCCGAATAGGCCGTGTAAGGCACATAGCCGGAGTCCACGCCGAGGGAGGCGACCACAGTCCCGTTCCCCTCCAGCTCCAGTCCCGTGGCAAAGGGCTCAAATTCGACGGTGTAGTCCGCGTCGCTGCTCGTAAAGGCGGCGGCGGTGAGGCCAAAGTCGATATTCTGGTCAATCGTCAGATCCGTCCTGGGATCAATGCCGTTTTTCTTTAAGATGTATTCAAAAATCATTTCCGGCATACCGCCAGTCTGCCCTAGCATGATGAACATATTTTCCACACACGTCAATTTCTCCTTAGAAGCCACGATTCTGTATGGATAATGGTAGATTCCCGTCTTTTCCACCAGCCCCAGGTCCAGCAGATGCTCCATGTAGGTGGCAAACTTTTTCTTGTGCATGGGATATCCCATATCTTTCAGGCTATCTGCCAGGAATTTTACAGAGGTAAAACCTGTCTCGTCCTTTTCCAGAAGCCGGATTGCATCTATCATCATGGTGAGCTTCAGATTTTCCTTGTCGGCTTTGAAATCATAGGCCGCCAGATTGCCGAGGCCGTGTTTCAAATAGATGTCAACATTTCCGTCTTTGTCTACGATGATTTTTTCTACGAGTACCTCAATGTCCGTCCGGGTCAGGCTTTTTTGCTCCAACACTTCATTCAGAATATCCAGTGCGGTTTGAAAGCCCGGTTTGATTGCAACAGCGGGGATATGGGGCTCCTTCGTCAAATCTTGCAGTGTTTTTTCAATGGCAGAGATACGCTCCATTTTTTCTGTCTGTAGAGAGGCGTATGTTTCATTGATAATTTCAGACATTCCCGGATTTGCCGTCAGCTCCTTTACCTTTTGGGTAATCAGTGTTTTCAGCTCTTTCTTGATTCTTTCCAGCTCGCTTTCCAGTCTCTGCTGGCCGTCGCCTGCGGAGTAAGTGGGAGCCTTTAAGTTTGACAGGTCGAAATTCTGTATGATGTCTGCCAGAGAGTCACGGCAAAGGGTCAGATATGTAACCAAAGCGTCCGTCAGGGTTTCTTCTGTCACCAGATGGGCATGTTCACAAAACTGCTTTCCTTTTTTGTTGTAGGCGCCGCACACATAATATTTCCCGCGGTTCGGGCGGTTGATTGCGGTCAGCTTCATGCCGCAGTCCTTACAGTACAGACACCCGGAAAAGAGATTGATGTGTTTCTTCTGGCCCCGGTACTGGCTGTGATGGCGGCTGTCTTTCACCTCAAAGAGCAGCTTCATGGTATCATCATCAAATATTTTCGGGTGGTGGTTCTGGAAAACATATTGCTGGTCTCTGGAAATCTTTTTGTCTTTGCCGTTGATGGTCATTCTCTCTCTTTTGTGGGTTCGCAGTACGCCGTTATGATAATCGTTAAAGAGCGTATCTTTCACCATGCCGTAGCTCCACATGTGGGCGACTTCCCGGCGATAGGGCAGACCCAGGGCCCCGCAGCGTTCCTTTTGCAGCATGGTAGGCGTGGGGACGCCCCGGTCTGAAAGTATTTCCGCAATCTTTCGTATGCCGTTCCCTTCCAGATAAAGGTCTTTTTCAAGGTTCAGGATGGCGGCGGCTTCTTCATCAATTAGAACCATCTGCTTGTTCAGAGGGTGCCTGGTGTAACCGAATGGGGGAGCACATTTTAAAGTGCCGTTTTCCTGCTCCATTTTCTTGATTCGTTTTACCTTCCGGCTTGTGTTCTTCACATGGCGTTCATTATCCCATGTCTTGATTCCGATAATATCATCATCAGAGTAGAGGGAATCATAATTATCATCAATCAGGATGACGCGCTTTCCCTGTTCTTCCATTTCTTCGAGAAAAAGCAGTACCTTCGCATTGTGCCTTCCGATTCGTGAAAGGTCTTTCGCCACGATTACATCTATGGAGCCGAGATTGGCCATCATGTTCTGAAACTGGGGACGGTTGAAGGAATAGCCGGAAATGCCGTCGTCCTCGTAGATGTGGCGTACAATCATGTTGTTTTCTTCTGCGTATTTCCGGATAATCAGTTTCTGGTTTTCGATAGAGGAATAATTTCTCTTGTTATCGTCTCTGGAGAGGCGGACATAACCGTCTATTATTGTGGGAGTATGGATTGCTGTCATCATAAAAATCGTCCTCCTTATCTTGCTTTCTACCTATATTTTACCATATAGGCAGGATAACACAATGTTGTCGCCGGTCAGTGAAAATGGTTGCGAACCACATCCCGCAATCCATTTTCCATTGCCTGATTGCCTTCGATGATAGTAACGACCAGATACCCCCGTCTGCTAAGAGCTTCTTTTTTCCTTGCGATTTCAGAACTGTCAGAATCCTTTTTTTGAAGTAAGTAGCAAACCTCCTTTTGCTTTCCTATGACAATCACCTCAAATTCTTGCTTCATACTATTGTATGAAAAGTCAGGCTTATCCTATCAATAAAACAGCTTTCTTCATACAAAATGACATAGCGGCCCGTTTCCCTTTTGTCCTGTGGGGAAACGCGAAAAGACGGCGCCCGGTAAAGAGTGCCGCCCTTTCGTATTTCTCCACGCTTCGGGCCAGGTTGACCCGAAGAAAGCGCTTGAAAACAGAAATGCGCCCGGGTGGCATGGAGCCATTCGGACGCATGAAAGTGCATTGTTGTTTTCGGACTGAATTATTTCTTATTGATTGCCGGAATTATTTCAGCGTTGCGTTTCAATCCTTCTTGTATGATGGACGATATATCCCTGTTCGGATTTTGCATATCAATACCGAAATAAGCATTTTTCTTGCTGATTCCGATATAATCAGCGGCCCATGCCTTCTGTAAATCCCCCCTTTGATGTGGTATTTTTATCATTGTTGGTTTCCTCCTGTGTGTTTGAGTTGATTATAAGCTCTTGCATAATCCCAGAGTCAATAGCATTTAATACGGGTTCCACGGGAAAACAAACTTCCGTAATCATATCTTCAAAGGCTTCCTGTGTCTCCGGCGATACATGGTAGATGTTGAAATGGGGGCCTGCTATTTTATAATGGTTATCGGCAATCCAGCGTGCCATTGCTTCATATACTTCGGGCAGTTTAACATAATGCCCCTTATAGGTGAGCGTAGCGGCTGTAAACGGCTCAATGGTCTTAAATTTTGCTATCCCGGTATCAGGATATTTTCTGGCTACAGACTTTTGTATTTCGACATCAAGATTTTCTTCAACAAACCCTTCGTCATGAAATATCGCAATATTCAAATTGGGAGAAGAATACTGTATATTCAGAGATTGAACGGCATTTGCCAGTCCCCACCATAAAACGCTTTCCCGATTGGGGGCGGCGATAGTCTGCCGGTAGCTAACCACATCATGCTTTGGAAAATCCTTTAGCGCAATACTGTATTCAGGAATGCTTGATTGGCAGTCCAAGTGCTCAATAGTCGATTCAATCAAAGTCAGTTGTTTTTGAAGTAATTCTATTTTTATCTTCTGCTGTATGGCCTGGTTTTCCAAATAGGATTTCAATTCATTTTCCGACGTAAATTTTGTTAAAATGTCTTTGATTAAGGCCAGACTTAGCCCCGTGTTTTTAAGCGCCCTTATTTTATTGGCGACAGGTAATTGTTCTTCGCTGTAATATCGGTATCCGGTAAATTAGTCCACATATTCCGGCATTAACAAACCGATTTCATTATAGTGTCGCAGCATATAAATGGATATTTGTGTTAAAACAGAAAATTCACCGATTCGCAACATACATCTACCTCCTACTGATACTATAAACCCTTGCATTATACGAGAGTAAAGAGATTTCTTGAATACTATACCGTATGTGTTCCCCTGCTTCAATGATGTGAAACGAAATAGAATTATACATGAAATACAATTACATTCACATACTGATACAGGAAATGTAAAATGACATAGGGTGATAGTATATGGAAGATTACGAAGGAAGGTTTGATTTTCACGGGCTGGGTCAGGCAATCCGGAAGGCCAGAGAAGAACGGGGCTGGACGCAGAAATATGTTTCGGAGCTTGTGGGACGTGGAGCCCGGACTATTATGAATATCGAGAACAAGGGTCAGTACCCAAGTTTTGGAGTTTTTGTCAAACTCGTTACCATGTTTGACATTCCGGTAGACCAATTCATTCATGCGGATAGCGGTCAGGGAGAGAGCAGTTACCGCAAGGAGCTTGTCGGAAAGCTCAGAAGCCATAATCTGCATATAGGAGGCGGCGCCCCATGTAGCCCCATACGGAAAAGGCGGCTCATTCGGAAATCGAAGCTGGACGGAGCGATAAAATCCTTCGTGGAAAGCCCGGTGGCCGGAATCTGGCTCCATGTGAAGGAAAAGGGTTCCGTGCCGCCGGGGTGGAGCTGGCCGTGAAGAATCTCCAGCCGTTCCAGACCGGTGAGAGGCCTTGACTGGACTCCCAGCTTTTTAAAATTGTTGGCAATGTCAGCCTCCGCCCGTTCCAGCCGGGGCTTTGCCGCCGTGGGGCTGTCGGCGGTGACGCCAAAGGTAATGAGTTTTGTCCGTACAATACCGTTGTTGCTCTTTGCAATCTGGCCTTCCAGCATCTCCACATACTCGTCACGCATCCCGCTGTAGCTGTCCGTTTTCCGGGGAATGTTCACCCGGTACTTGCTGCCCGGGCGGCTTCGGTGGTTGATGAAAGAAAGCTGGACGGGAAGGGAGCTGTCAAAGGAATTGAGGAAAGCGCAGTACCCGTCAAAAATGGCGCTCTGGTCGTCTGCCTGCGCCAGTTGGCAGTTGATGTCCTCGTATTCCATGCTCTTTGTGTAGAGCCTTCCGTCCGCACGGCAGATACCGTCCTTGTACATCTCCCGGTAGGGAAGGGTCTGCTGGGCGGTCTGGGGTCCGGACGTTTTCCCCGCCCGGGGTTTTCGGGGCTTTCTCCTTCTTTGGGGCGCGGGAGGCGTTTTCTTTCTCTGCCTCCTTTGCACCCGCCTCCAACTGGCTCCTGATGGAAGGCCGTTTCTGCGCCGGAATCTTTGTTTCCTGTTCTGCCATGTCTGTTTCCTCCTTTCCGGGCCGGGGAATGACGGCCTCGCCCTGATAGTCATAGCCTGCCGCATGGATGGCGGCTAGAGCGTGTTTGAAAAATCATTCCCGCCATCTGCACGCCCCACTTTGCGGCATATTTGTGCCAAATTCACTTAACGCAGCCCACTGCGCCGCGTTCATTTGGCCCAAATCTCCCACAAAGCGGAACGCACATCTGGCAGAAAGCATTTTTCAAACACGCTCTAGGGTTTCTTCTGATACCTTCTGGAAAAGAAGAAGGTCTGTGTCAGCCGCAAAGGCCAGCATGTCCCGTTCCGTAAATTCCTCCGGGAGTTTTCCGTGAAAGGCAGAACGCACGGTTCCGTTTTCGTCCATCTTGTAGCGGCGTGGAGCCCGTCCCGGCATGGTATCCCTCTTTCCAGACTTCGGGCCAGGTTAGCCCGGAGCAACAAAAAACCGCCAGCGTCAGCCAGCGGTTCCATCGTTACTATATTTTGTTTTATCCTTCGTTGTCATTCTGCGGCAGATCAGGAAACAGAATCCGAAGATAATCCCGTCTGCCGTAGAGAACACGGTCAATGTACACATTCTGCCCATTCACACGATAGAAAACTATGTAATTTCCACTGGTGAGAAATCGGTAGTCACTGTCTATATCTGTCACAGAGGACAGCGGAGCGCCGATTTCTGAAAAATTTTCCAGTTCATCAACAGTGTCCATGATTTTGTTTACAGTGTTTTCAGCGGCTTGTGGATTACATAATTCAAAGGTAATATACTCCCAGATTTCGTCCAGGTCGTTCTGGGCTTCCGGGGAGTAGTGGATGCTATTCTTCATTTGCCTTTGCCAGGAAATGTGCTCTCACATCCGAGGACGAAAGCCATCCCTTTTCCTCTCCGGATTTTTTTCCTTTTGCAAGCTCGCCCATAAGCTTCAGGGTGGCCCGTGTTTTTTCATAGTCCTGCATGTCGATGATTGCATAGCGTCCGCGTCCGTTTTTGGTGAGAAAGACCGGTGCGCCCACAGATACGTCACGGAGCACATCACTGTAATTCCTCAAATCAGAGATTGGTTTGATATTCGGCATAATCACATTCTCCTTTCCTGCCCTTAGTATACCCTGATTTGATGTAAAATTCAACAGCATATTTTACAACGGTATTTTAGTGAGCGCCCCATATGGATTTCGAGAGGCTCCCGGTCTTGAAGAGAACGAAACACAACAGCACCGTGTACCCCACAGAGGTCCAGACGGCCCCCATCATGTCGCCGCCCGCCGCGATACCCTGCACCAGAACAGCATAAATCGCCATGCAGACCATGATAAGCATCCCTTGAAACCCTACGGCGAAAAGGGACTTGAAATAATTGTGCCCCATATGCCCGGCCTCCCGGTTGACGATAGTGGCGAAGGGGATGGGGGCAAGACTGGTCATCAGGTAAATTTCTATCATGCGTCCGTAGACAATGACGAACACCACGATATTCAGGGCCGTCATTGTGAACTGCACGACAAAGGATTGCAGGAAGATTCCCGGCAGGGGGCCAAGCTCCATTGCCTCAAGCTGTGCCTGCATGTTGTCCAGGGCCTCCGGCGTGACGGCGGTGGAGCCCTGTATCAGCCCTGCCGACTGCTGCACTACATGCTGGGACACGTCAAATACCGCCATGACGATGTTGAAGGTGTGGAGAGCACCAGCACAGCGGCGAAGGTCTTGAAAATCCATTTGAAGAAAATCCAGGTGTCGAAGTTGTGGAGGTTGTTGTGGTCCACCAGCATCTGGATGAGCTCATAGGTCATCACGAAGGTCAGCGCCAGCCCCGCTATGGGGAGGATGACGGTCTCGGAGAGCTGGCGTATCATGGAGAACACCCCGGCGTTCCATGCCGCCGGGGTCATCCCTACCTGTGCCGCAATCTCTCCGACCTGTTCGTTTACCCCCGCGAAGAGCCCGCCGAGGTTCTCCATGATACCCTCGACCAAAAGGGCTTTGAGCCATTCCGTAATGGCGTCGAAGATACTTTGCATAGGTCACTCCTTTGGGGAAATCAGAACAGGTTAGCCAGCAGCGGAATCATCGCTGTAGCGGAGCAGATAACCAGAGTATCCAGGAAAACAGAGATCATTTGTGCCATACCCTGTACAGCTGGATGTTCACAGGAGGCAGCGGCAGCGGCGTTGGGCCGGTACCCATACCAGCCTCATTGGAGAACAGGCCGCGTTTCACGCCTTGAACGATACAAGATCCCGCAAAGCCGCCTGTCATGGCGGAGAAGTTGAAAGGATCCTTGAAAATGGCGGCAACCACGCTGCCAATTTGACCAATGTTCATAACAATGCAGACCAAGCCAAAAACGATATATGCGGCGGCCGTAACAGGAACCAGAACAGAGGACTGCCTTCCAATGCGGCTGACACCGCCGAAGATAACAAGCCCCACCAGAATAACCAGGACAATACCAAGAACAGCGGGCCCGATGGTGCTGCGATAGTTCTCAACATAGTATTCTAGAGCGTGTTTGAAAATTGCTTTCTGGTAGCTGTGCGTGCCACTTTGTGGGAGATTTGTGCCAAATGAACGCGGCGTAGTGGGCTACGTTAAGTGAATTTGGCACAAATATACCGCGAAGTGGGGCGTGCAGATGCCAGGAATGAATTTTCAAACACGCTCTAGGGCAGCGCTCATGTTGTAGGCGGTGGTGGTGTTCCAGCCAAACCCCGTACAACCAATCAGCAGCACCGCGTATAGTACGCCCAGCCACTTTTTGCCCAGGCCCTGTTGGATATAGTAAGCTGGACCGCCCAGGAATTCATCGCCGGATTTGACCTTATATATCTGCGCCAGCGTACTTTCGCAGAAGGCGGAGGCAGCTCCCGACAGGGCCATCAGCCACATCCAGAATACAGCGCCAGGACCGCCCACGGCAATGGCGGTAGCGACGCCAATAATATTTCCAGTACCGACGCGGGAGGCGGTGGAGATCATCAGCGCCTGGAAGGAGCTGATTCCACTGGCGGAGGCTTTTTTTCAGTCAGGGTTTGCAGTCCCTTCTTCAGCAGGCGGAATTGGACGCCCTTTGTGACAATGCTGGAGTAGATGCCGGCAACGGCCAGAAGTGCGACAAGGATGTAAATGTAGAGGAAATCATTCAACCATGTCAAGACTGCGTTCATAAAGTGTTTCTCCCTTCGTGTTCTTTTGATAGATTTGGTCCTGCGTAAGAAAACCTTCGCGTACAGCAGAGCCACCCCTGCTGCTATCCCCGTCTGGTTCAGTTATCCTGAACGGTCAGCTTTAGCACGTCGGGCCGGGAGTAGTGCCCCACACCATCAAACTCCATTCGGCTCATGGGTACTGCGTTCATATCCAAGTCCGCATAGATAATAGCCTCCTTGTTCCAGACAGGCTCATTGACATAGTGCCCGTAAGGGTCTATAACACAACTGCCGCCGATGCACACCTCGTCCTTCAGTGCGGCGATTTCCTGGGGGCAGTGAAGGTCGCTGGGGTACATACTCTTCGTGATGTACTGGTCTACATTAACTACATAGCAGTGCCCCTCAATAGCGATGTGCTTGATTGTATCCTGCCATTCCGGATTGTCGTTCGTGTTGGGGGCTAAGTAGATAGCAGTACCTTTCGCATAAAGCGCTGTGCGGGCAAGGGGCATATAGTTCTCCCAGCAAATCAAGCTCCCCATCACGCCCCAGGGCGTCTCTACTACCGGGAAGGCGCCCTCATAACCATCGCCCCAAATCACGCGCTCCGCACCAGTGGGTTTCAGTTTCCGGTGCTTGGCCGCAAGGCTTCCATCTGGGGCAAAGATCAAGTTTGTGCAGTAGAGAGTGGCATTGACCGCGTCCCGCTCCGTGATGCCAATACTGACGTATGCTCTAGCCTTTTTCGCGGCTTCACCCAGCCGCTTTGTCTCCGGTCCAGGGACAACCACGGAAGCATCGTAGTACCGCTTCCAGTCCTCCCGCCCGGCTTGAGTGCGGGCGCCGACAGTGAAGCCAAAAGTCATGCCATAGGGGTAGCAAGGAATGTAGGATTCTGGAAATACGATCAGCTCTGCGCCATTGTTCGCGGCCTCCTCAATGGCACAGACGGCGGCGTCCGTAGTGGCCGCCTTGTCGAACATGATGGGGCTGGCCTGGACCAAGGCAATGCGGCAGATATTTTTTTCGATGTCTTTCATGGGAAATCCTCCTATTTTTAGTTTACAAAAAGCATAGCACAAAGTATAATAAAAGAAAAATTGAAAGATTTGATTTGCTTTATCAATATTTTTGATAAGGAGGATGCTATGGAATTGCGAAATCTTCTGACCTACAGCAAGGTGTGCGAAGCCATGAGCTTTTCAAAGGCGGCCGATCAGCTAGGCTACGCGCAATCCACCGTAACCACACAGATCGCACAGCTAGAGGATGAGCTGGGCGTCAAGCTGTTCGACCGCAGTGGGAAGCGTATTCGGCTGAACGCAAAGGGCCAAGAACTCCTGCTCTACGCCAACCGGTTGATTGCTTTGGCCAGCGAGGCAAAGGCCAATGTGTCTGACGCAAAAACACCTCGGGGCTCTCTGCGGATCGGAGTGATTGAGTCGGTTGGCGCTTTTTTTCTTTCTGACATTCTGGAAAACTATTTAATGACCTTTCCAGAGGTTCATGTGCAGGTTCTGACCGCAACCACGCGGGAAATCATGGAAATGCTTCGGCAGAATAAAATTGATCTCATGTTGACCCTGGACGACCGGGTTTATGATCCAGATTGGATCTGCACTTGGGTTCGGGAGGAAGATATTGTCTTTCTCTGCGCACCGAACCATCCTTTTTCCGGGAGGACGGACATTCTACTGGAGGAACTTGTGCTGGAAAACCTGCTTTTGACAGAGCGACAGTGCAACTATCGATATACTTTTGAACATATTTGTGAGAAAAATCAAATACGCCCCTGTTCCTCTTTAGAGATAGGGTGTACCAATACAATCTTGCGTTTTACAGAACACAATCTGGGTGTCACCTTTCTTCCGGAGCTTACAGCCCGGGAGAGTCTGGCAGCAGGACGACTATCCAGGTTTGCAGTGAGAGGCGTTTCGATACGAATGTTGATTCAATTGGTCTATCGGAAAAGTATGTGGTGTACCCCAGCAATGACCGCCTTTATTGAGAAAATAGAAAATGCTCATAAAAATATGGAAGTATGATTGAATAATCATACTTCCAGTGAGATATTACTCATTCCCTCTGCCAATTGTCCGGCGCCAGTGCGATCACATCAGCAACATCGCAGTTCAGCGTTTCACAAATCTTGATAAGTGTCTGCATGGAGATATGCTCCCCCTTGCCCATGTTGGCAATATGGTTCGTTGTCAAATGTGCCTGGAGCCGCAAATCCTTCTTGCTCATGTTCTTGTCAATCAGTGTTTTCCACAGCGGCTTGTAGCTGATTTTCATGGCCATTTCTCACCTTTCCAGGCCAGAGCCAGCAGTAACGGCCCTGGCGCTATGGTCTATTAACCATTATATCGCCCTTATTGAGAAGACACAATGCACTGTTGCAATTCGACTCCAAAAACTACGGCATACACAACGCATTTTTTCTCTTTTAAGCCTACATCAATTTGGGTATCAAGTGCTTCATGCTTTGGCTTTTGCTGGCCGGGTTGTCCGCCCCGTAGCCTTCCAGCAGGTTCACGATACCCCACGCGCCTAGGCCGCAGCCGATAGCCATAACTAGTACATCAATGCATTAATTTTTAAGCAATATGGTTGTAGAAAAAAATCTCAATATATGGCATAATGAAAAGAAAACACAAGGAGATTATTCATATACCATTTGTTGCCGCCCCTGTTATGATACCGGATGCCATTCGCCCCATCTTCTCTAAATTTGCCAAAAGCAGGACCTTTCCAGCCCGTCAGGTACAGCGTGCGAAGATAATCCTTTTGGCCGCAGACGGTCTTGACAACATGCAGATATCGAACCAGGTAAGCCTTGGACAGGATTCTGTGAGCAAATGGCGGAGCCGCTTTATCAAGAAGCTCCCTCTTTTGCAGGAGGTTGCCGAAAAAGACCCTTCCAGTCTGGAAAAAGCCGTGTCCGCCTTCCTGAATGACAGCCCGCGCCCCGGACAGCCCATGCATTACACGGATGAGCAGATCATCAAGATCCTTGAAACTGCCTGCCGCAACCCGGAGGAATTGGGGTATGAAGAATATTTGTGCCAAATTCACTTAACGCAGCCCACTGCGCCGCGTTCATTTGGCCCAAATCTCCCACAAAGCGGAACGCACATCTGGCAGAAAGCATTTTTCAAACACGCTCTAGTAACTTCATCTTCTGAAGTAGGAATCATTTCAACAAAAGGTGAAAGCTTTTTACACATATTTTCTATTTCTTGGCGGTTCAAATCAAGTGCTAACAAATCCGAATAGTATAATTTATCCAATGCACATAATGCTATAAGTACACTTCGTTCCTTTGACAATAATTTTAACATTTTAGCAGGTGCAAATGGTATACTGAGATTTTGGTCTTTTCTTAATACATATAAATAATCGATATTAGTTTGGCCATACTTTCTTCTGGCAAGCCCAAATGAATCTTGTGCTTTTTCGCTCATAGAAAGTTCATCACCATAGAATTGATTCTTTAATTCCACAACATTACAATTTAACTTTGTTAGAAGGTAATTATCATTTGAATTTATAGCAATAACTAAATAATTATTGTTTTCCTTTAACGCAATGCTTAATTTTATTATCAATGCGTACACATCAGGTGAGATGGAATTACTATAAAACAGAAATAGGCTATTCTTTTGGGATGATAATACTAATTCAACCACTTCTTCATCGGCAAATGATTCGGAAGGAAAATAGAAAACATCTCTTTTCTTATAATATTCTGCCAAACTACACATTATATAAGTTTTGCCACTAAAGCGACGACCTTTTAACAGCACAAACGAAGATGCATTTAATTCACGTTGTATGTCACGCAATGCATTCCGAAAAATATGCAATGCTCCTAAAAAAAAACATTGGCTTCTGAGTTAAATATATTTGCATTTGAAACCAACTCTAAAGATTCTTTTTTTTCGGTTTTAATGATGATTTCCGGATTAATATGTTTATATATTTTTTCTTTATTTTCTGTTTGATATTCTTGATATGCCAATAAAAAATCTGTATAAAAGTTCTCATAGTTTTCAACAAGTATTATTTCATTTACATCATGCTTTTTTAAATTGCGTTGTTCTTGTGAAGGGGGAATTTTATTTCGCAATACAATTCTGTATGCATCTTTTTGGCTGCTTTTACTCTTATCATAAACAAATTGTAAATCTCTTTCTTCCTGCAAGCTACAGCCAAGAAATAGTAAATGCTTTTGTGCATAACCAGCAAGCAATGCTTTGTAAATATCTGTATTATCTTCACTTGTTATGGCTTGTAGATACTGGCTTTGACTAAAAACTATATTATCTTGTATTTTGTCTATATATTTGCTTTCATATTCTGCATCACCATGTAATTTATACAGTATTCTTTTAGATGTCTTTGGACGCCGAAATTTATGATAAGGTAATATAGGATTAAAATCCGAGTTTTTTCTATTCCATCATCTATATTAAGAGTATATGCATACGGCCAATTTATCTTTGTCAAAAAATCTATTTGGTGTTGAAACAAAACAACACCCGTATAAAAATCCTCAAAATATGTTGCACGTTCATCGCGAGATACATATTCAAAAAACAAATCTGAAATTTCAGAAAAATCCATTTCTGTAATATCACATTTCTGTAATGGACATGAGCCAGAATTTAATATCATGTCACACATACTTTCTGTAGCCCTTTTCCCATTAGGAACAATCCCATTTATAGATTGACATCCAGCGGTGAATCCTGCACCAAATACAGGAATGAGTTCTTTTCTTATTGCATATTTTACTAATTGCTTAATACCTTCTTCATATTCTATAATATCAATTGGATTCATCTTGTACTCTATTCTATTTTACAAAAAAACAGTTGTAGTATATTAGTATCCCTTTTTATAATAATCTAAAAAAAGTTGATTCTTTCAAATAGAACCGGAAAACCATTTTTAGTTTCCCGGTTCTATAACTCTGCTTATGCACTTCTATCAGCTTTAAGTTGCTTTACTTCTTCAAGAGAAAGTCCTGAAATATTAACGATTTCCTCTAAAGCATATTTGCCAGCTGCCAGCATACGAAGCGCAACCTCTTTCATTCCTTCTTTCAATGTCTGATTCCTCATATCTTCCATAGCCCGGCACATAATCTCGATTCCCTCCTTACTCTCCTTGAAAAATCTCACCCTGTCTGCCAGTGTCCCATAGTACATATCCGCTGCATCCGTACAGGAGAAGTCGTGCATTAACTTCCCGATTGGCGTATCGCTACGGTAAGCGCCATTTACATACAGTATGTGCGAACCGTCCTCAAATCTTTCCCCGGTTCCTAAAAAGCACCGTTCAACCGGATAGAGCGGTAGCCCTTTTCCCATTACGTCATTCTCTGTGATAAAGATTACCCACGTTTCCGGCAGCTTGTCGAAGTCCTCGCCTTTCTTCAAAAGGTTTGCGTCCATCATGCTGCTGTTGTACCTGGCTCTTTTTCTCCCGGCTCCTTTGTCGGAGCGCTGTACCTCCACGTTCAGTTTTGCCCCTGTGCTGTCTGTAGCCAGAATATCCAACCTCACTGAACGGTTCAGCAGGTTCTCCACAAATACCTGTGTACGAACGTCCAGCACCTTTAAATCCGGCTTTTCCAGAACAATCTGCAATACCAGTTCTATGCTTGCCGTATCTCCCTCAAAACACTTTGTGAGGAAATCATCATCAAGCAGGCGAAAGCCTCTTAGCCTCTGTAAATCTTCCTGATGTTTCTGGCCTATCTGTTCCGTCACTGTCAATCTTCCCACCTGCTTTCCCTTCTGTTTTCGTATCTCCATACTACCATAAACCTCCTGATTTTACAAGCCGGGAGCCAGAGCAAGTCTGATTCCCGGCCTGTTTCCATTATCGTTTTTTTACATCTGCCGTATCTCATTTTTCAGCATACGCTTGATTTTGTCGCTCATGGTTTCCTTGCTCGTCTTGCTGAAATGAACCCGCACAATGTAGGTAGTCTGTCCAATCTTCTTCACCAGTGCGGGAGCGTCCTTAGCCGGTGCTGTGGTGGTAGTGTCCTCTGTGATTTTCTCGCTGCCCATAAATCCTCCTTTTCATGCAATCAGTTTATGCTATCCTTTACTCACAATCTCCTTCGCCGCCGCTTTGGTCGCCCTGGCTCCTTCCTCCCGGAAGTTCTT
The DNA here is from genome assembly GCF_943193115.1 of Otoolea muris. NCBI lineage: Bacteria > Bacillati > Bacillota > Clostridia > Lachnospirales > Lachnospiraceae > Otoolea > Otoolea muris. The sequence goes on along the minus strand of NZ_CALPCY010000012.1, from coordinate 41,681 downwards.
ACCGGAAAAGAGAACCGGCGCACACCGTTCCAGTATGCGGTCATAAATCCTTGCGTGGGCAAGGTCTGGCGGGTTCTTGATTTCTTCCAGTTTCAGGTTTGTCGTGACAATCAGCGGCTTCTTGCTCTTGTACCGGCTGTCAATGACGGTAAACATCTGCTCCATGGCATACTCGCTATTCCTTTCCACGCCTAAATCGTCAATGACAAGCAGGCTGTAATCGTCCAGGCTGGCGATAAAGGCCGCCCTGTCCTCGGCAAACACGCCGGTCAGCCGGTTCAGGATAGACGGGAAATTTGTCATCAGTACCGGCACGTCACGGTCAAGCAGGGCATTAGCGATACAGCCGGCAAAAAAGGATTTCCCGGTTCCCACGTCACCAAAGAGCAGAAGGCCGGTATTGTCCCGGTATGCCTCCTTCCAATGCTCCACATAGGCGTGGGCCTTCTCCATGACGGGATTCTGGCCGTTATCATTGGCGAAAGTGTAATCATAAAGGTATCTGTCCTGAAGCCCCTGCGCCTTCCGGCGTTTGATACGCTCCATGCGTTCCCTCTGTTCCTCCATGGCTTTCCGTTCCTCCTGCGCCTTCTGCTGGCGGGGGCATAGGCAGCGGGGCATGAAATAGCCGGAGCAGCCGAACCTCGGCACGACAGTCTGGCGGCTGTCACGGCATTTCTTACAGTGGATAAGCCCGTCAGCCGGTTCTATGTATTCGTCCCCGGCAAGTTCCATATCCCCGGCGGCCCGGTCAATGGCGGCCCGGATTTCTGCGGTAATCTCTATCATATGGTTTCTCCTTCCTCCACGCTGTAATCCCGGTTCCGGGCAGGCGGTTCCTCTTTCTTTTTGTCGGCGTTCACCCAGCGCCGGATTGTGGCGGCATAGTTTTTATATCCTTTTCCGCTGGATTCCATGTACTCGGACAGCCGCTCAATGTACTGTTCCCAGAGAGAGGGGAGTTCCGTCTGGAGTTCTGCCAGTTCTGCAGAAGATAGAAATACATTCCGGTATCTCCCATAAGCGTGTGTCCTATCCCCCTCTCTATTTTCTATATTCTTATCTCTAATCTCTTTATCTCTATACTCTAAGGATGGCAAAACAAAATTGTTTCTGTTGCATCAGGAGAATATGTGTGAAATATATAAAAAGGAAATAATAAAAACAGAAAATAAAGAGAAAAGGAATAGAAATAAGATATTTTTTTCTTATGTAATTCCTTCTGTGCTGGCTTTTGCGTTATCCGGGGTTTACGCGATTGTGGATGGTTTCTTCATTGGAAACAGTTTAGGGGATATCGGTCTTTCTGCCATTAATATCGCTTACCCTGTCGGAGCGTTCATGCAGGCAGTCGGCACAGGGATCGGTATGGGAGGCGCGGTGAACTACTCTATTTCAAGTGCGGCAGGAGACAGGAAGAAAGCACATTCTTATGCAGGGGGTACAGGAACTTTCCTGCTCATTGCCAGCGCCGTTTTAACGATACTATTGTATCTTGGCCTGGAACTGGTCATCAGGCTGTTGGGAGCGGAAGGTGATATTTTTGTGTTCAGCAGGGAATATCTCCGCATTATCGTTTTAGGAGCCGTATTTCAAATTTTTTCTACGGGTATTGTCCCGTTGATCCGTAATTATAATGGGGCGGTCCAAAGCTCCCGATGAAGTCCGCCCGGTCCTTGTGCCTTGCGGCTCCGCGCATCCGCCTTGCCTGAATGGGATGGACGACGGGTAGGCCCCGCCCTACGAATACGCAGTTGTGGTAGCGGAAACTTTCATAGAGGGAGCCGTCCCAGAGACACCGGCTTATGATGTCGCCGTCAATCCCCCTTCCTTGCAGATAGCCCATGGACATTTGTAGCGTAGCGGTTCGTCTCCGGCAGCTCAAAAGGCTTTGGAGAAAGAACATCTGCCGGCTGGGAAAGAAAACGGGATGGACACCCGCCACAGAGAGTCTCCACAGCAGAGAAAAAATCCTGTCCCCGCACCTTTATGAGATAGTCAAGGGCAGTTTTTCCGCCAATGTTCTGGCTGCACCAGTGCCATTTGCCGTTGGAAATCACAAGGCTGTCATGGCTCACAGTGCGATATTCCCTTGGCCTGGACTTCTTTAACTCGCCCGGCTCGTAGGTTTGGAGATAGGAAAGCAAATCCCACTGTTTGGCCTCGGCCACCTGCCCTTTTGTCACTCCGGGCATTGCAAACCCTCCTTCCCATTGTTTATTTTCGGTCAGCAGAGCCTCGGGCCACGTTGACCCGAAGCCTACCGTTCCTCATGAGAAAGCCCGCCTTATCCTTGTGCGGAACCGGCGGGGCCTCCCTAAACTGTTTTATGGTTTCTAAGATAGAGCGGGTCTCTTCCTTCTCATTCCGGGCAGACGGCCCGGCAATGCGGTATTCCGTGGGGATGTCCTCCCGTCCGGTGTAATACTCGATAAACGGCTCGCCGCTCTCGCATAAATAGCCGCCCGGCACGAATCCGCCTATGCCGTTTAAATCAATGTCCCGTCCACCTGCCGTCTCTTTGTCCTTTTCCGTTTTCTGTTTCTCCGTTTCCTTTACGGGAGAATCAGAAGGAGCAGATTTTTCCGGTTGTTTCTGAATTTCCTCCGCCTTAGCCGGTGTCGGTGATTCCTGCACAGGAAAATCCGTCTGCTTTTCCTGCGCAGCCTTTACCGCTTTCACCATATCCGCCAGACTTTGTTTTCCGGATTCTTTTGCGGTATAGCTCTCCGGTGAGGGCGGTACTTTTGCTTTTTCATCAGCCAATACAGATTGCCTCCTTTTCGTGGCATGAAAAAGGGCCCAACCTTTACGGTCAGGCCCGGTCAATGGGAACTGATATAATATTTTTCGCCTCCTTCCGGTCTATATAATAGGAAAAAGGACAGGTCTGGCCTGTCCTTCTTCTGGCAAAGTAAGCAAATGTAGTTGTGCTATGAGACGGAAACAACCTTTTCCTTATATTTAAAACCCTTTAAATCCGGGGCTTTCCGGCTTGTCCACTCGTAAATCCCTCTGATGTGTTCCCATGTTACATCGTGGCTAGGCATACCGCCCGCACGGCCTCCCAGCACCTTTTTTCCCTTTAAATCCTGCCAGGAAAAGTCCTCCTGCGGCGTCCGCCCCACCAGAAAATTTCCGGCCCGCTGGGTGAGCTGGGCGAAATTGACGGCATAGTCGTCCGAGCCCTGCTGATAGACGTAAATGCTGGCCTCTGAGCCCATAAAGCCGATGTCCGCATCGCCGGAGATGAGGGCTGTCATGACCTTATCCGCGCCGGCCCCGTTGACGAGGGTCAAATCGATGCCCTCCTCTTTAAAATATCCGAGCTCAATCGCCGCGTACTGCGGGGCGTAGAAGATCGAGTGGGCCACCTCATTTAAGGTAACCGAAGCCGTCCCGGCGCTGCCACTGCTCTGGCAGCCGGACAGAGAGGCGGCCAGAACGCCGGCCGCCACCAGCACAGAAATCCATTTTTTCATGATACTCTCCCATTATTTCGTTATGTATTAAGATATTAAGGAAAAAAACAGAAGGTGCCTGTTTAAAAGTGGGGAAATCTATGGACTTCAAAACTTTAGTATGTTAAAATATAACATACGGTTGTTTTTTGGGTAATTATGGTTGGATTAAAGAGGTGCGTTACATGAACAAGAAACTCAAGACAGAGGCGGTGGATCACCTGTTTCAGGCGATCCTGACTTTGGAAAGTACGGAGGAATGCTACAGCTTTTTTGAAGATGTCTGCACAGTGAATGAGCTGTTGTCCTTCTCCCAGCGCTATGAGGTGGCAAAGATGCTGCGGGAGAAGAAAACCTACCTGGAGATTGCAGAGAAGACAGGGGCTTCCACAGCGACGATCAGCCGCGTAAACCGTTCCCTGAACTATGGGAACGATGGATACGATATGGTATTTAAGCGCATTACAGAATCAGAGGAGGCGGCGGAGGATGACTGAGGGCTGTTCGGCCTGGATATAATAAAGATAAAAACCGGGGACCAGGAGGTCCTCGGATTTTGAGTTTTAAGGGGATTTTTTTGCATTAGCGGACGAAAGCGCCTGTCTGCGGCGGGATTTTGAGAGTACATTATGATGTACTCTCGGAATCTCTCTGCGCCTGCTTTTGCGGCTGATTTTCCGCCAGATGCACCCAAATTTAATCAACGTACGCTCCACGTACGCCTCATAAATTTGTGCACATCTGACAAAAAATCATCTCACAAAATCAGGCACAGCAAGATTCCGAGAGTACATTATGACAGAAAGGAGAATCATCAGATTATGAAATGGTTATCAAAAAAACAGGGGACGGCAAAGGATTGGATCTGCGATATTCTGGGGGCGCTTCTTCAGGCTTTGGGCGTGTGGTGCTTTGTAGAGCCGTGTAAAATCGCGCCGGGCGGCGCGTCGGGGATCGCGCTTTTAATCAACCACTTAAGCGGGTGGCCGGTGGGAACCCTGTCGCTTTTGATCAATGTGCCGCTGCTTGCAGGCGCTTATTATCTGCTTGATCGGAGGATGGCGAAAAAGACGATACGCACGGTGATCATTATGACAGTCCTGCTTGACATGTGCGTCGCTCCGATTGTTCCGCAGTATGAAGGGGATCGCCTGATCTGTTCCGCTTTCGGAGGAATCTTAGTGGGCGCGGGGATGGCCCTGATCTTTATGAGGGATTCGACCACAGGCGGCGGGGATATCCTTGCAAAGCTCCTTCAGAGGCGCTACCCGTACATGCATACCGGGTATGCAATTATGATCATCGATATGATCATTATCGGCTCTTCGGTTGCCATATTCGGCAATCTGGAATCCGCCCTGTACGGGATTATATCCATGGTCTGCATGACACAGACGATTGACGCCATTCTCTATGGCATGAATAAGGGAACCATGGTCACGATCATTTCCCCGCAGAACCATGAAATATCCAGGGAGATCATGCGGGGGATCGACAGGGGCACGACGTTTTTCAAAACCATCGGGGGATTTAGCGGCGAGGATTCCCGGACGCTGATGTGCGTGGTGGATCGCAAACAGTTCCATATGGTAAAGGAGATCATCGACCGCTGCGATCCGAAAGCATTTGTGATCGTGTCTGAGACAAAGGAGGTATACGGGGAGGGATTTTTAAATGATCCGAGGGAAGAGGCGCAGGAAATATAGACGCGTGCGCCCCGATGCTGTCATGTTTTTTTCTTTTTAGGAGGATTTTCCTCGCGCAGCTGTTCGGCCAAAAGCTCAATCATCTGCTTTTTCAGATAGACGTCGAACGCCAGCTCGCAGATAAAGGCAAAGAGCCGCAGGTATTCCCGATCCTCGTATCCGGCGTCCGCAAAGGTTTCGGAGGCGGCGTGGAATTTGGCCCTGACATCCTCTTTTAAACGCCTGCGCTGCTCCTCTTCGAGAGAAAAAATCTCCTCATACAGAGCGGACAGCTCCGGGACAGAGCCCTTGTCAAAATGGCGTTCGCTGATGGGGGAGAGGAGCTGCTCAATGTCATGGAAGGAGATGACATTTTTAAAATAGTAGATCAGGATCAGCATGATAATGTGGTTTTCTGAGTATTTCTTCTTCACAGGCGGTGGGAAAAGGCGGTTTTTGGCGTAGTTGTTGATCATGGTTTTGGTCAGAACCGTCTCCCCGTCCGCGCGCCCGGAGGCGGATAAGTGGGAATCCATAAATGTGGTTACCTGATCCATGTATAAGTCAATGCCAGGGATATCAGAGGCGTGGATCCGGGTCAGGCTGTCCAGGAAATCCATCAGCTCCTGCAGGCGTTCTTCATTCGTTTTCATCGTTGTTCACCTCATACTTTATTATATAGTTTTGGAAACGGGATGGCAAGCGGATTTATGAGGGGAATTTGTGAAAATGTTGCGGGCCACGTAGTGAGTCGGAAAGAGGACGCCAGAGCCGGCTTCTATATCCAAAAGAACCCCCGCTTCTGCCCGGAGAAAAGCGGGGTTCCGTTGGATATAAGACCTTCCCCTGGCGGCCCTTTCACGCTCAACCACAGCCGGCGTATTTATAGAAACATCCGCCGCTCTATCTGTAAACAGCAAAATTATCAGCACTCAATACATATGAGTGCTGATTTTCTATTGACATCTTCCATAATGCGTATTAGAATATGTAATACGACATACGAACCAAAGCGATTATGATTCTAAATAGAAAAAGGAGTGTGCAACATGGCTGCAAAATCAGGAAGTTTATCAATTAACAGCGAAAATATTTTCCCAATCATCAAAAAATGGCTTTATTCGGATCACGATATTTTTTACAGGGAGCTGATTTCCAATGGCTGCGACGCGATTACGAAGCTGAAAAAGCTGGAGCTGATGGGCGAATATACGAAGCCGGAGGATCTGGAGTACAAGATTCAGGTGACCGTGGATCAGAATGCCAAGACGATTATGGTAGAGGATAACGGTATCGGCATGACGGCGGAAGAAGTGGAAGAGTACATCAATCAGATTGCCTTTTCCGGCGCGCAGGATTTCTTAGAGAAGTATAAGGACAAGGCGAATGAGGATCAGATCATCGGCCATTTCGGGCTGGGCTTTTATTCAGCGTTTATGGTGGCGGACCGGGTGACGATTGATACGCTGTCTTATAAGGAAGATGCAGAGCCGGTACACTGGGAGTCTGAGGGCGGCACGGAGTTTTCCATGGATACGGGCGATAAAGAGCAGAACGGCACGCGGATTACCCTGTATCTGAACGAGGACAGCCATGAATTCTGTAATGAGTACCGCGCCCGCGAGGTGATCCAGAAATACTGCGCTTTCATGCCGGTGGAGATCTTTTTGGCCAACGCTTCCGGAGAGCCGGAGTATGAGACAATTGAGAAGGACGAGCTGACAGACAAGGATAAGGTGATTGAGACCATTATTGAGGAGGCGAAGACCGAGGAGAAGGAGAACGAGGACGGGACGAAGGAGACGGTTGAAGTTTCCCCGAGAAAGGAGAAATATAAGATCGCCAAGCGCCCGGTTGCATTAAACGACATCCATCCGCTGTGGAACAAGCACCCGAATGAGTGCAGCGAGGAGGAGTACCGCGAGTTTTACCGCAAGGTATTCATGGATTACAAGGAGCCGCTTTTCTGGATTCATCTGAATATGGATTATCCGTTTAATTTAAAGGGCATCCTGTATTTCCCGAAGATCAACATGGAGTATGAGAGCATTGAGGGAACGATCAAGCTGTACAACAACCAGGTGTTTATTGCGGATAACATTAAGGAAGTGATTCCGGAGTTCCTGATGCTCTTAAAGGGTGTGATCGACTGTCCGGATCTGCCGCTGAACGTATCCAGGAGCGCGCTGCAGAACGACGGGTTTGTTAAGAAAATATCGGATTATATCACGAAAAAGGTGGCGGATAAGCTGTCCGGCCTGTGCAAGACGGATCGCGAAAACTATGAGAAATACTGGGATGACATTGCTCCGTTTATCAAATTCGGCTGCTTAAAGGATGAGAAGTTCGCTGAGAAGATGGACGAGTATATTATCTTCAAGAATCTGGATGGCAAGTATCTGACCTTAAAGGACTGCGGGGAGCGGGCGAAGGAGGAGAACCATGAGAATAAGATTTTCTATGTGACGGATGAAAAGGAGCAGAGCCAGTACATTAACCTCTTTAAGGAATCCGGCCAGGATGCGGTGATCCTTCCCCACAGCATTGACAGCCCCTTTATCGGCCATCTGGAGCAGAAGCATGAAAATACGAAATTCCTGCGCATTGACGCGGATGTGAATGACACCATGAAGGAGGAGGTAAAGGAGGACGAGCAGGAGGACTTAAAGAAGAAAGAGGAAACCCTGTCCGGCATCTTTAAAAAGGCTCTGGGCAATGACAAGCTTGAGGTTAAGGTGGAGAAGCTAAAAAATGAGTCCCTTTCTTCCATAATCACGGTGTCCGAGGAGACGCGGCGCATGCAGGATATGATGAAGATGTACAATATGTACGGGATGGATCCGTCTGTGTTTGGCGGTAGCGGGCAGGCGCTTGTATTAAATGCCAACAACCATCTGGTTCAGTATATCCTGGAGCACGAGGACGGGGAGAATACGCCAAAGATCTGCGAACAGCTCTACGACCTGGCTCTGTTAAGCCACGGCTCCCTGACGCCGGAGAGGATGAGCGGTTTCATTGCGCGGACGAATGAGATGATGGGCCTGATGCTTTGATGCAGCTATCGTGAACGAGAAAATCATTGGCCGTTCACAATAGGTTTGATACTGTCATGCTGCGGGCGCAGAGAGGACGCAGGTAACCGTTCAGGCCGTCTGAACGGTTACGGCTGCAGAAATCCGGATGGGGGTAAAAGATGGAGGAAATCCGCGCGGAGGAAAGCGGTTATAACGGAAATGAAGATATGGCAGGGCGGTACAGGAGATATGTCCGCAGGATGTGTTCGTGCCTCGGGTGGGCGCTGACAGCCGGTTTGGTAATTTCTACGGGAATCGGACTGATCTTTTCGTACTTTGGACTGGATTATGTGCCGGCCCCTGTGGTGACGCTGATCGGCTACGGCGCGGCGGCCCCTGCGTATTTCATGCTCCTGTCCAGGGTTCCGGCATCGGTTCCTGAAAAGAAAAAGATGCGCCTTCGTAAATTTATCATGTTTTACGTGCTGGCGCAGGGATCGGGGTATGTATGCAGTATTCTGGGCAATCTCATCAATGCGGCGGTCGCCGCGGCGACGGGGCATGATATGTTTCAGATGAACCCGGTCAACAGCATGCTCATGGATCTGGACTGGATCATGATTCTCTATATAACGGTCCTGGGCCCTGTCATTGAGGAATATATTTTCCGGGGATTTCTCTTAAACCGGCTGCGTCCGTTCGGGGAAAAAGCGGCGATCCTCTTTTCAGCCCTGGCGTTCGGGCTGTTTCACGGAAACCTGACGCAGGCGCTTTATGCCGCGGCTATCGGTCTGGTTCTGGGATATGCCGCCGTAAAAACGGCGCGTATGCGCTATAACTGCCTTCTGCATATCTTAATCAACAGCGGCTCCACGCTTCTGGCGCTGAATTTAAACGGCAGCCTGATACGGCAGCTTATTATCAGCGTTGCGACACTGTTTGCCATGGGGGCCTTTATTATCGCCTCGATCGTGATTCTGTGCGTCAACGCGCGGCGCGTTAAGCTGGCGCCGGGAGAATGGCCGGCCGGCGTCGCATACCGGGACTTTGCATCCGCTATGTATGTAAATCCGGGGATGATGTGCTTTATGATTCTGAATGTGATTCTGATTGGGCTTTATTTATTCCTGTAAGGCGGCATGGAAAGGCCCGGATGTGTAATCAAAGAAGCCGGAAAAGGAGGGCTCTTTTTTCCGGCTTCATACATTATCGCGCCATGGATATAATTTCTTCAATGGTATAGTCAGGCTGTTCATATTTTTCTTTCGTGTAATCGCCGGTTCCGCCATGATCAAATTCTTCCAGATATCTGGCCATGCCAATCGGTCCGAGAGCCCTGGTTAATGCCTCGGTTCCCGCCCTTCTGATTTCACTTGGTTTTGTCAGGTTCATGGTCTGTGTCATCATAATATACTTTCAATAAAAACACTCTTTTTCGGATACATTAAAAAGCTTGCCGGCGCCGGCTGAGAATTGATTCAATATCTCTGCGGTTATTGTTATTATACCAGAAAAAGTATGAAATACAAGACCGCTTGACTTTATTCTGAACCGTTACTATAATAAATAGTAATCAAAACTATGTGATATGTATCGCATATCAGGAGGAGTCTTATGGAGTACAGGATTATTGGAGACAGTTGTCTGGATTTGCCGGCGGAGCTGAAAGGGGATCCGCATTTCCGGACAATCCCCCTTACGCTGCAGGTGGGAGAGACTGAGGTAATAGATGATGCGGCCTTTGACCAGGCATCGTTCCTTAGGCTGGTGAAGGAGACGGACGCATGCCCCAAGACGGCCTGCCCGTCGCCGGAGAGCTTTAAGGAGGCGTTTGACTGCGACGCGGACTGGATTTTTGTGATCACCTTATCCAGCCATTTAAGCGGCTCTTATAATTCCGCGGTTCTGGGAAAACGGATTTTTGAGGAGGAGCGCGGGCAGGAGAAGCGGATTGCGGTGATTGATTCCGAGTCGGCCTCCGCCGGGGAGCTGAACATCGCGCTGCGGATCCAGGATCTGTGCGGCCAGGGGCTTTCCTTTGACGAGGTTGTGAAGCAGGCGGAGGAATACCGCGATCATCTGGGCACATACTTTGTGCTGGAATCGCTTGATTATCTGCGCAAAAACGGCAGGCTGACAGGGCTGAAAGCTTTTATTGCGACAACGCTGAATATTAAGCCTGTGATGGCCAGCGATCACGGCGTGATCGTAAAACTCGACCAGGAGAGGGGACTGAATAAAGCCCTCAGCCGCATGGCGAAGATTGCGCTGGAGCGCGGCGGAGATACATCGGCAAAGCGTCTGGTGATCGCGCACTGTAATAACAGGGCGCGGGCCGAGCGGGTGCGCGACGAGCTGCTCGCCAACGCCTCCTTCCGGGATGTGGTGATTACGGACACAGCCGGCGTGGCCACGGTATACGCCGGGGACGGCGGGATCATTGTGACGCTGTAAGACAGTATCGCATTGTTCAGGAATGAAGGCAATACGCCTGGGAATCAACGTGGAATCTGCCTTTTTACTGTAACAGTTCCGGTTGTCTGAACGGTTACTTTTTACATGCTACAATGGAGAATGGATGAGACGAAGAAGATTTAACACGTTATGGCTGCTGCCGCCAGTGATCCTGGCGGCGCTCTTTATATGGGCCGTTGCCGGGCAGCTCAAATACAGGCCGGTGAAAACTTCAGTGACGCGGATATACGGTTCCGGGCAGGGGCCGGAACCGGGAGAAAGCCGCGGACAGGGCAGCGGAAACCGCCCGGGCGGATACGGGACGCCGGAAGGGGAGGCTGATTCACAGGCCGCGCTCCTGCTGTCGGGAGACGTTTTTGCAGGGCATGCGGGCGCGGGTGTTTCCGGCGCTGGAGAGGCATCCGTTGCCGGGAACGGGGAGATGGACGGAGAGAGCCATGACGCGCCGGGAGCCGCCGGGGACGCTCCCGGCGCGGATGAAATCAGCCTTTTATTTGCAGGCGATATCTATCTGTCGGATCATGTGCTGAACGCCTATGATCAGGCGGGCGGCATTGCGGGCGTTCTGGACGAAGGGCTCAGGGATGAGATAGCCGCCGCGGATCTGTTTATCGCGAATCAGGAATTTCCGTTCAGCGACCGCGGCGCGCCGGCGGCGGATAAACAGTTTACGTTCCGGCTTCCGCCCGCGCGCCTTACGGTGCTGGAGCAGATGGGAGTGGATGTCGTGACGCTGGCTAATAACCACACGCTGGATTATGGGCAGGACGCGCTGTTAGACACATGCGCCCTGCTGGACGGGGCGGGGATTGTGCGGATCGGCGCCGGAGCGGATATAGACGAGGCCGCGAAAGCGGAAATTCTGGAGATAAAAGGAAAACGGATCGGTTTTCTGGCCGCCTCAAGGGTGTACCCGGACGGAAGCTGGGCAGCGTCCGGCGCGCGGCCGGGGGTGATGTCCACCTATGACCCGGCGATGCTGCTGGAAGCGATCCGCAGGCTGCGCCCGGACTGTGATTATCTGGTGGTCTATGTACACTGGGGGATCGAGCGCAATACGTCGCCGGAGGCGTACCAGGTCACGATGGGCCGCCAGTACATCGACGCCGGGGCGGATCTGGTGGTGGGCAGCCATCCGCATGTGCTGCAGGGGATCGAGTATTATAAAGGAAAGCCGATCCTCTACAGCCTGGGAAACTTTGTATTCGGCAGCTCCATACCGGAGACGATGCTGGTAAGGGTTGAGCTGGGCGAAGGGACAGGCGCGCTTTCTCTGGTTCCCGCCGTCTCATCCGCGGGCTTTACACGGCAGATGGACGCCGCAAAGCAGGAAGATTTTTTCCGGCGCATGGAGGGGCTGTCCACAGGTGTTCAGATAGAGGGCGGCGCGGTGCTGCCGTCAAACCATTCCCCCTGAAATGCGCCGCTCTCTCGAAGCATCTTCTGGAAGGCGCCCAGAAACGCTTTTTTATCGCGCGTCCAAAGCGGCGCGATCAGGAGATGCTTCGGGCCGTCCCCGCTCAGGCGGTGGATCACAATGTCCGGCGGCAGCAGGCGGATACAGCAGATGAGGAGTTCGATATACTCCCCGCGGGACATGACGGGAAACGGCTTTTCCTCATAAAGCCCGGCCAGCCGCGTCCCCTTAAGCACATGGAGAAGCTGCAGCTTGATCCCGTCGATCCGCGGCATAAATCCGGCTAAGAACTTAACGGTTTCAAGCATCCGCCCCCGATCCTCGCCCGGGAGGCCCAGGATCACATGCACAACCACCGCAAGGCCGGCAGCCTTTAAGCGCCTGGCCGCGTCCGTAAAGCAAGAAAGCGGATACCCCCGCCCAACCGCGGCCGCCGTATCCTCATGGATGGTCTGCAGCCCCAGTTCTACCCAGACAGGCTTCACTGTATTCAGCCGCCCAAGCAGCGCCACCGTCTCATCCGGCAGGCAGTCCGGCCGTGTGGCTACAGAGAGCGCGGCGATATCCGGATGGGAGACAGCCTCTGTAAAAAGCGCCTCCAGGTAATCCACAGGCGCATAGGTATTGGTGTAAGACTGGAAATACGCGATATAGCGCCCGCCCTTCATCTTGCCCTTCACTCTCTGTTTGGCGGCCTCGATCTGCTCCGTGACAGACGCGTGCAGCGGCTCGGCGAAATCCCCGGATCCCCCAAGGCTGCAGAAGCTGCATCCCCCTGTCCTGGCTGTCCCGTCCCGGTTGGGGCAGGACATGCCGCCGTCGAGAGCCAGTTTATAGATCTTTTCACCGAATGTTTCCCTCAGATAATCATTCAGGGACCGGTAGGGGGAGAATGTTTCAGGGGCGGCGCTGGAGGGCGTATTTGGGAGGAATTTATACATTTGGGAATGCGCCTCCTTTCATATAGGGAGGGATCTTGAAGGGGCCGCCTGGGACAGACTGCCTTGCCGGAAGGCCGTATGGAATATTGCTAAGTGTGATTATATTGCCGGAACTTTTCTCTGCCTTACTCTTTTTTACAAAGCGGATTTTCTTTGGAGTATGCAACCGCCGCATTGTTAAATTCATCAGAACTCATATTGTCAAACCGTTCCCGCTGCCATTTCGTATAATCGAACCGTTCCCTGTTAATCACAGCAATAAACCTCTCTGTCTCCACTACTCCAAGTTCTCTGACAGACAATGAATCCCTCTGTTCATAATTTGCGTTTGGTCATCATATGGACGGTTGAAACAGCAATTATCTAAATATATTTTCATGTTCACCTCTTTTTCGTTCATTATATACTTCCACAAGAAAATTTACAAGGTCTGCATCATTTAAAAATCCCCTTCGTGACAGCCCTTGCTACTGTTTACACACCCCTGCCAGCCTGTTTTCTATCCTATCTTCTGTAAAATACGTATAATTTATACGCAAAAATTATTGAAATACGCATAAAAAAGGCGTATAATACATAATATACGAGGAGGGCACAATATGACAGTTCGGGAAATACTAAAGGTGCTTCGTAAAGATGGATGGTACACCACCAATCAGGAAGGATCCCACATAAGCCTAAAGCACCCAACAAAGCCCGGAAAAGTCACAGTACCAAATCACAACGGGGACTTGAAACCGGGAACACTAAACAGCATTTACAAGCAGGCGGGGCTTAAATAGCCCTACTGCCTGCGATTATCATAGAAAGGAGCGTAATTTATGCAGAATTTAACTTATTTTGCAGTTTTTGAACCATCAACAGACGGATCATATAGTATCTACTTCCCTGATTTACCCGGATGTATCAGTGTTGGGGATAATCTGGAAGAAGCTGCACGCATGGCAGCAGAGGCCGCAAGCCTCCATGTTTACAGTATGGAATGTGACAATGAGGAAATTCCCACTCCATCCGTGAACCTCTCCAAAGAAGATACAGAGGGAAATGTTGTAATGCCTGTTACAATCCACCCTGATTTATTCCGCATGAAAAAGGATAATGAGCGCATCAAGACAAACATCACTCTCCCTGCATGGCTGAAAAGGATTGCAGAAGAACAAAAGGTAAACTATTCCCGGCTTTTGGAAACTGCCCTGATTGATTATCTGCAAATACCCATGTCCGGCAGACAATAAGCCTTTGCCCTGCTGTCCCACGCTATATATCAGATACCAGGCAGCAGGGCTTTTCAATCTGTATTTGTTTGTATGGTTCTGCTGAATGAAACATTCTCAATCCCCCAGCAGAGCTGGGGAGAATCGTGTACGCAAGTGGCGATAAACAGAGTACCAAAATAAAAATCCCCATCGTATATTAGGTGTAGGCCTGGCAAACGACCCTGGAAAACAAATTCTATACAAATTCCCAAATATCATATTGAGCCTTCCGAACCGGAATGATATACTGTAAAGGAAAGAAGAAACAGTCCCAACCAGCCTGAGCCAGTCTTAAAGCTTACCCCGGCGGCGGACGAGATGGAAAAAGGAGAAGACAGCAATGAAAATAAGTGAAACGCTTAAGGCGCTTGATACGGAAAACGCGAAAAAGCTCATGGCAGAGCTCTACACGCAGGCAGGCGCCGATGAAAATACGGATCGCTACCGCCATGTGGCGAACGGCTTTAAGGAGGCGTACGGGGATCAGGATATCCTTTTATTCAGCTCTCCGGGGCGCACGGAGATCAGCGGGAACCACACGGATCACAACCACGGGAAGGTCCTGGCCGGCAGCATTAACTTAGACTGCGTGGGCGCTGCGGCGAAGAACGGGACAGATACCATACGGATTTTAAGCGAAACCTTTAACCAGAAATTTATCATCAGCTTAAAGGATTTAAAGCCCAGCCCCGGAATGTCGGGAACCATTGACCTGACGAAGGGCATTTTGAAGGGCTTTCAGGAAAAGGGCTATCAGGTGGGCGGCTTTGACGCGTTTATCACGAGCAATGTGATCAGCGCGGCGGGCGTCAGCTCCTCGGCGTCTTATGAGATGCTGATCTGCTCCATGGTGAATACGCTGTTTAATGACGGGGCCATGGATGTGGTGGCGTATTCCCATATCGGGAAATATGCGGAGAACCATTACTGGAACAAGGCGTCAGGGCTTCTGGATCAGATGGCCTGCGCGGTCGGCGGCCTTGTCACCATTGATTTTAAGGATCCGGAGAAGCCGCAGGTTGAGAAGCTGGATTTTGATTTCGGGGCGCAGGATCACAGCCTGGTGATTGTGAATACAGGAAAAGGCCATGCGGATCTGAGCGCGGATTATTCATCTATTCCCAATGAGATGAAGAAGGTGGCGGAGTATTTCCACAAGGAAGTATGCGCAGAGATCGACGAGGCGGCGGTGATTGCCGAGATGGCGCAGGTGCGCGCGTTTGCCGGCGATCGCTCTGTGATGCGGGCTCTCCATTTCTTTGAGGAGAACAGGCGCGTGGAAAAGCAGGTAAAGGCGCTGAAGGAGAATGATTTTGCCGCGTTTTTAAAGGAGATCACCGAATCCGGGAATTCGTCGTGGAAATGGCTGCAGAATGTGTACACCACGGCCGACGTGCAGGAGCAGGGGATCAGCATCGCCCTGGCGCTTACGGAACTTTTCCTGGCCGAGAAGAAATGCGGCGCGTGCCGCGTGCACGGCGGCGGCTTTGCGGGCGTGATCATGGCCATGCTTCCGAACGGGCTGGTGGATGAATATGTGGAATACATTGAGAAAGCAATCGGCGCAGGGAACGCGTACAGGATGAACATACGCCCGTACGGCGCGATCTGTGTCAGCGACAGACTGTAAACGCGATATAAAAAAGAGCCGGTGATCCGGGGAAAGGGAACGCGATGGGGAATCAGAATCTTATTATTACCATTGAAAGAGAATACGGAAGCGGCGGCCGCATTGTAGGGCGGCGGCTGGCGGAGGAGATGGGGCTTCATTTCTACGATGATGATATTATCAAGCTGGCCTCTGAAAAAAGCGCGGTGGGGGAGCAGTTTTTCCGCCTGGCGGATGAGAAGGCGGGAAATAACCTGCTGCACCGCCTGAGCGGCGGGAGGGTGGATGTGTTTTCCAAGCCCTCCGTGGACGGCAAGCTGACTTCTCCGGAAAACCTGTTCAAATTTCAGTCCGAGGTGATACGGGAGCTGGCGGAGAAGGAGTCCTGCGTGTTTGTGGGCCGGGCCGCGGGCTTTGTGCTGGATCAGGACGAGGAGATCGAGCGCCTGGTGCGGATCTTTGTGTATGCGGATAAGGTGAAAAAGGTGCAGCGGACCATGGAGGTGGACTGCATCGACGAGGAGAGGGCGAAGCGCCGGGTGAAAAAGATCGACCGGGAGCGCAGAGAGTATTTTAAGTATTACACAGGAAGCGAATGGCATAACATCAAGAATTACGATTTGCCGATCAATACGACGCGGCTGACGCTGGAGGAGACAGCGGAGCTGATAAAGAGCTATATCCGGATCAAAGGATTTACCTGGCCGGCAGACGCTTCCGGGCAGCCGTAGATGAGAGAGGTGCAAAAAGGCAGATGAAAAAACTGGCGGTGGGAATCCTGGCCCATGTGGACGCAGGAAAGACGACGCTCTCAGAGGCCATGCTTCTGACCGGGGGAATGATCCGGCAGGCCGGGAGAGTGGATCACGGCGACACGTTTCTGGACACATATGAGCTGGAAAAGCAGCGGGGGATTACAATATTTTCAAAGCAGGCGGCGCTGAAATGGGACGGGATGGATGTAACGCTTCTCGATACGCCGGGCCATGTGGATTTTTCGGCGGAGATGGAGCGGACGCTGCAGGTGCTGGATTACGCGATTCTTGTGATCAGCGGCTCTGACGGCGTGCAGGGGCATACCCGGACGCTGTGGCGGCTTCTTGCAAGATACCAGATACCTGTTTTTTTGTTTGTCAATAAAATGGATCTGGCCGTTGGCCGGCGCGAGGCTCTTTTAAAGGAGCTTAAGGAGGAGCTGGACGAAAACTGCATGGATTTCGGGGCGCCGCGCACGGAGGAGTTCTATGAAAATGCGGCGGTCGGTTCAGAAGAGGCCCTGGAGCAGTTCCTTGAGACAGGGGAGGTGACGGACGGCCTGCTACGGCAGATGATCAGCGGCAGGCAGATATTCCCCTGCTATTTTGGCTCGGCGCTGCGCGTGGACGGCGTGAAGGAATTTATGGAGGGCCTGGGAGAATATACCCGGATGCCGGATTACCCGGCGCAGTTCGGGGCCAGGATCTTTAAGATCGGAAGAGATCCGCAGGGAAACCGCCTGACCTATTTAAAGATCACGGGCGGCCGCCTGAGCGTGAAGGATGTCTTTGACGGGGAAAAGGTGAACCAGATCCGGATCTATTCCGGCGATAAATTTGAGGCCGTGAAGGAGGCGGGGCCGGGCGCGGTCTGCGCCGTGACGGGCCTTTCGCGGACCGCGCCGGGAAAAGGGCTCGGAGCCGAACAGTTCCAGTCCTTCCCGGTGCTGGAGCCGGTCCTTACGTGCCGCGTGGAGCTTCCGGAGGGGATCGACGCGGCCTCCATGCTGCCAAAGCTTAAGCAGCTCGAAGAGGAGGAGCCGGAGCTGCGCCTTGTCTGGGAGGAGACGAAACAGGAGATTCACGCCCAGATCATGGGAGAGATCCAGATGGAGATCCTAAAGAGCCTCATCGCCCGGCGCTTCGGCGTGGATGTGACATTCGGGGAGCAAAGCATTGTCTACAAGGAGACGATTGCCGGCACAGTGGAAGGCGTGGGCCATTTCGAGCCGTTGCGCCACTATGCGGAGGTTCACCTGCTTTTAGAGCCGGGCGAGGAGGGAAGCGGCCTGTCCTTTGCCACGGCCTGCAGCGAGGATCTCTTAAGCCGCAACTGGCAGCGGCTGATCCTGACCCATTTGGAGGAAAAAGAGCACAGGGGCGTCCTGACCGGAGCGCCGATCACGGATATGAAGATCACGCTGGTATCCGGGCGGGCGCATATCAAGCACACAGAGGGCGGCGATTTCCGCCAGGCCGTGTACCGGGCCGTGCGCCAGGGCCTCAGAGAGGCAGAGTCCGTGCTTCTGGAACCCTTTTACGACTTCTCGCTCGAAATACCGGAGCGCTTCACCGGAAAGGCCATGACAGATCTCGAACGCCTTAAGGCGCGCTTTGAAGCGCCGATGATAGAAGACGGCCGGGCGATCCTCCGGGGAAGCGCCCCGGCGGCCTGCATGGACGGCTATCAGGCGGCTGTTACGGCCTATACAGGCGGCCAGGGCCGCCTTGAGTGCGCATTCAGGGGCTACGGCCCCTGCCACAACCCGGAGGAGGTCATCGCCGCCGCCGGCTATGACCCGGACGCGGATCTCGAAAATCCCTGCGGTTCCGTCTTCTGCATCCACGGAGCGGGCTTTATGGTGGAGTGGGATAAGGTAAAAGAATACATGCACATAGAAGCCATGTCCGCCGCGGACGGACAAACGCCAAAGCTCCGCACAGACGCCAGGCAGGACGCCGCCAGCGGACTCCCCGGAGCCGCCCGCCGCTCCCCGGAAGAGCGTTTCATCGGCACGGACGAGGTAGACGCGATCCTTGCAAGGACCTTCCACGCAAACAAAAAAAGCGATACCTACGCATCAAAAAAACGCTGGGGAAGCCGAAGCAAAGCCTCAACCTCCGCCTCTGCCCCCGGCCCGCACCCCGCAGGCTCCTACGCAGAAAGCTACTGGCGGGGCTCATCCTCCCATGCCGACGCCCCGGGATCCGATAAAGGCAAAACCGAAAAACCCTCCGGAAAAAACACGTCCCTCCAAAAAGACTACCTCCTGGTAGACGGCTACAACATCATCTTTGCCTGGAAAGGACTCAAAGAGCTGGCGGACATCAACATCGACAGTGCCAGAGGCCGTCTCCTCGACATCCTCTGCAACTATCAGGGCATGAAAAAATGCAGCGTCATCGCCGTCTTCGACGCCTACCGCGTCCAGGGCCACGCCACCGAAATCCTGGACTACCATAACATCCACGTAGTCTACACCAAAGAAGCCGAGACAGCCGACCAGTACATCGAAAAATTCGCCCATCAGAACGGCAGAAAATACCGCGTCACTGTAACCACCTCCGACTACCTGGAACAGATCATCATCCGCGGCCAGGGCTGCGGCCTCCTCTCCGCGCGCGAGCTGGAAGAAGAGATCGAAAAAATGAGCATCCAGATCCGCGAGGAATGCAGCCGCCCGGAATCCGGCTCAAAACGCTACCTGTTCGATTCCGTTCCGGAGGATGTAAAACGGCAGATAGACGGGCTGCCTAAGGGATAAAATGATAAAATAGTGCGGCATTAATTCAATATTTAGTCTGATATTTGGCTGATAATATTGTAAAATCCACACGTTTACCACAATATGACAGAATATATATTAATTATTCGCTGTACATGATAATTATATTATCTTCGGCCGGACAGCCACGTAGCCGGAAGCAGGCGGTATATCCGTAAGAAACCCATAGAAAACCGCCGGCGCTTAGCGAGGTCTTTTCGAGCTTAGCGTCCGCTGCGCTTTTCTCTGAGCGGGAGCGCGGTTTCGTCGGATATACGGCCTGCTTCCGGCGTCCCCTTCACGCTCCCCCCCGGTCATTAACTTTTATCAGGCTACTTCAATTCAAACAAAATTTTAACCCCATATCCCCCTCCCATCTCCTTGTAATTATCTCCCAACCGAGTTATAATGTGAACACTTGATGAAATCACAGCGCTGCGCCTCACACCACTGCCCCGTGAACCGCAGCCGCTAATTGGAATCAGGAGGCGTCCTTATGTTTTTACTATTCATGGCAGTGTGGCTGATCCTAAATGGCAGGGCAACCGTGGAAATCATACTCTTCGGCCTTGTGATATCAGCCGCGCTGTTTTATTTTATGTGCAGATATATGGGGTATAACAGCAGGAAGGAGCTGCTTTTGTTCCGCTTATTTCCCCTGTTTATACGCTATCTTTGGGTTCTGGTGCAGGAGATTGTGAAGGCGAATGTGTGTGTGCTGAGGCTCATCCTGTCTCCCAGGCTGCAGCCGGAGCCCGCGTTCCTGTATTTTGACACGGATTTTAAGACAGGCGCGGCCAGGATGCTTCTGGCTAATTCAATCACCCTTACGCCGGGAACGATCACGGTTTCCGTAGAGGGGGATCACTTCTTTGTCCACTGCCTGGACCGGGAGCTGGCTGAGGGGATGGAGGAATCCGTGTTTGTGGAACTGCTTAAGCAGATGGAGGCGGTGGGAGAGAGATGGAGCTGATACAAAAAGCGTATGACGCGCTTCTGATTGGGAGTATGCTGGTTTTGGCGGTCCTCATTATTTTCAGCATGCTGCGGTCCGTGCGCGGTCCGGGAATTGCGGATCGGATCATTGCGGTCAATATGATTGGGACCATGATTATCATGATCATCGCGGTCCTGTCCGTGTACCTCGGGGAAAATTATCTGACGGATATCTGCCTGATCTATGCGCTGATCAGCTTTTTAGGCGTGGTGGTGCTCTGTAAGGTTTATACGGGCGTGTATCTGCAGAAAAAGCACATGAAGGCGGATCTGAACGCGATTGAGGACAACCTGACAGGACAGGGTGCAGAGGAGGAGAAAAAATGATACTGGAATGGATTCGTTTTGCGGTTTCTGCCGCGCTTCTTTTGACAGGGCTGGTATTTATGATTCTGGCCGTGTTTGGGGTCAACCGTTTTAACCGCGCCTTAAACCGGATGCATGCGGCGGCCATGGGGGATACGCTGGGGATCCTGTTTGTCATTATGGGGCTTATTACAATGCGGGGCTTTTCCATGGATTCTTTAAAGCTGTTTCTGGTGATTCTGTTTTTCTGGACCGCATCCCCTGTATCCGGGCATATGATCAGCCGTCTCGAGGCGATGACAAACCGGGATCTGGGCGAGATTATCATGATTCACCGGGAGACGAAGCAAAAGGAGGGGGAGCGCGGATGAAGGTATTTGAGGCCATCCTCCTGCTGAGCCTGATTGGGTGCGCGGTGTCCGTGGCTTTTACGAAGGATCTCTTAACCTCGATCATTATTTTCATGTCCTACAGCCTGATCATGTGTGTGATTTGGATTCTGCTTGAATCACCGGATCTGGCGGTGACAGAGGCGGCGGTCGGCGCAGGAGTTACCAGTATTCTGTTCTTTGTTACGCTTAAGAAAATCAGGGCAATCCGGAAGGAGGATCAGGATGAGCAGACAAAGGGATCATTATAAGAGCAGCCGATGGTATAAATTTATACAATGGGTGGATGGCGAGACAGATCCTTTAAGCCGGGGGATGGAGGCGCGCCCTGCGTGGCATAAGCCGGAACGGGACGAAGGGGCGGCGAAAAAGGAGGAAAAGAGCTCTCAGGAGCCGGTTGCCAGGGCGCAGGAGGGCGGGAGCCAGATTCTTAAAACGCGCGGGATACGCTGGTTTCAGCGCGTGTACCGGATTATGTCCGTCGTTTTGTGCCTGAGTATTATCCTGATCCTTTTGTGGACCGTCGCCTGCCTTCCGCCGTTCGGACATGCGGAGAATCCGGCGAATAATGAGGTGGCGGCCCGTTATATTGAACGCGGACTCCAGGAAACCGGGGCGGTCAACATTGTGACAGGCATGATCCTTGATTACCGGGCGTTTGACACGTTCGGGGAGTCGTGCGTGCTGTTTATCGCCTCGTGCTGCGTGCTGGTGCTTCTGAGGCTGGATTCGGAGAACGGGGGAGATCGCAGACGGAAGGGGCTGGAGGAGAATGACCGTGTTTTTGAGCCCAAAAACGACGTGATTCTGCAGAAATGCGCCTGTGTGCTGGTTCCCCTGATCTTTATATTCGGCATCTATATTATTTTAAACGGCCATCTGTCGCCGGGCGGCGGGTTTTCCGGCGGGGCCGTGCTCGGATCCGGGCTGATTTTGTACTTAAACGCATTTGGATTCAAACGGACAGAGCGCTTTTTTACGGAAAAGGTATACCGCCGGGTGACGCTGGGCGCGCTGACCTTTTACTGCCTGGCCAAGAGCTATTCTTTTTTCACCGGGGCGAACCATCTTAAGAGCGGTATTCCTCTGGGGACGCCGGGGGCAATTATCAGCAGCGGGCTGATCCTGCCTTTAAATATCTGCGTGGGGCTGGTGGTGGCCTGCACCATGTATGCCTTTTATACGCTGTTCCGAAAGGGGGGCATGTAGGATGGGGCGGCTTTTGTCTGTGAATATGGAGGCGACGGCGGCTGTGATCCTGTTCGGCGTAGGCTTTACCATGCTTTTGCTCCACCGCAACCTGATTAAAAAGATCATGGGCATGAATATCATGGATACCGCGGTGTACCTGTTTCTGGCGGCCAAGGGCTATATCGAAGGACGCACGGCGCCTATCGTTGTGGACGGGATCCAGGAAACAACGGGTTATATCAACCCTGTCCCGAGCGGGCTGGTTCTGACGGGGATCGTGGTAAGCGTGAGCACCACGGCGCTGATGCTGGCTCTCACAAAGCGGCTTTATGAGCAGTACGGCTCTCTGGATCTGGATGAAATCCTGATTCTGGCAAAGGAGGAGGAGGAAAAAAGGACATGAGCATTGTGCAGAATTTTCCGTTTTTCTCGATCATCCTCGCCATGTTTTCCGGGATCATTTCCTCGGTTCTTCCCGGTAAGCGCGCCAGAAATATAAGCCTTTTGATGATTGCGGCGACGACAGCGCTGTCATTTGCCGTGCTCTGCTTCTGTATGCGGACCGGGGAGAGCTATACGTATATGATGGGCCATTTTCCGGCCCCGTGGGGAAATGAGATCCGGGCGGGCGTCCTGGAGGGCCTGACGGCGTCCATGTTTGGGATCGTCATGTTTTTGTCTGTGCTAGGCGGCGTGAACCATACGGCGTCGGATGTCGAGGGGTCAAAGCTGAATCTGTTTTATATCATGATTGATCTGATGCTCAGCTCCCTTCTGGCCCTGGTTTACACGAACGATCTGTTTACAGCGTATGTATTTGTCGAGATCAACACGATCGCCGGCTGCGGGCTGATCATGATCCGCCAGAAACGCAAGAGCATGTCGGCCGCTATCCGCTATATGATCATGAGCCAGCTTGGTTCCGGCCTGTTCCTGATTGGGCTGAGCATGCTTTATGACGTGACAGGCCATCTTCTGATGAGCCCGGCCAGAGAATCCGCGGCGCTTATCTTAGACAGCGGGAGCTATACGATCCCCATGCTGGTAATTCTGGCCGTTATCAGCGTGGGCCTGGCCATTAAGAGCGGCCTGTACCCGTTCCACTACTGGATACCGGATACGTATGGCTACGCGACGCCGACGGCGAGCGCCGTGCTGTCGGGCCTCGTTTCCAAGGGATATATTTTCCTTCTGATCAAGATTTTCTACCGGGTGCTGGGGGAGAACTTCGTGATCGGAAGCCATCTGATCAATGTGCTCTACTGCTTTGGCGTGGCCGGAATGGTGATGGGCTCTGTGCATGCGATTGCAGAAAAGGATACGCGCCGGATGATTGCCTATTCCTCTGTGGCACAGATTGGCTATATTTACATGGGGATCGGCATGGGAACCGGGATGGGCATGGTGGCCGCAGTGTTCCATATTTTTACGCACTCCATTACGAAAGCGCTCCTGTTTATCAGCGCCGTGGGGCTTTATGAGGTGTCGGGGAACAGGACGGATTACCACAGCCTGCGCGGGGCCGCCTACCGGAATCCCCTGGCGGGGATCGGCTTTGCCGTGGGCTCCCTCTCCATGGTGGGCTTTCCCATGCTTTCCGGCTTTATCTCAAAGCTTCTATTTGCCACGTCAGCGCTTCACTGCGCGGGTAAGATGCTGCCTACCATAATCGTCCTGGCGGTCAGCACGACGCTCAACGCCGTGTATTTCCTGCGGCTGGTGATTACACTGTACTCAAGGCGGCAAAGCCCGGCGGGGGAAGCGGGCGCAGGCGGGCGGGAGGCGTTTCCCGTACCGGAAAAAAAAGGCCCTTCCCCTGTGAGGGGATCCTGGATGCTGGGACTGTCGATCCTCTGCCTGATTGGCTTAAACCTGTTTCTGGGAACTCTGTCCCAGCCCATTGTCCAGGCTATAGCAGACGGGCTGGCGATGTTTGATTAATAGAGGAGAATGGAAATGGAAGGACAAATCTTATTACTGTTTCCGGTCGTATTTCCGATTCTGGCCGGGATCCTTGTTCTGGCCGGCCGGAGGCTTTGTACCGACAAAAGGCTGGCTTCTCTCACGACGGCGGCCGTGCTTCTGCTCCAGCTTGGCCTGGTATTCGCGGCGGTGGTAAAGGGAGGAAGCCTTACGCTCTGGAAGCTTACGGATACGATATCGCTTACTCTGCGCGTGGATGGGATAAGCCGCCTTTTCGCGGTTCTGACCTCCGGCGTATGGCTTCTGGCGGCGGTTTATTCGGTTTCCTATCTCTCCCACGAGGAGAGGGTTTCCAGGTTCTGCGGTTTTTATCTGATCGTGGAAGGAGTGCTGACGGGGCTTGATTTTGCGGCTGACCTAATAACCATGTATGTCTTTTTTGAAATGATGACACTGACCTCGCTGCCGCTGGTGCTGCATGAGCAGACAAGGGAGGCGGTGCGGGCAGGCATGAAATACCTGTTTTATTCGGTCGCGGGCGCATTTCTGGCGCTGTTCGGCATCTTTTTCCTGGCCGGGGTTTCAGGCGGAACCACCTTTGCGCCGGGCGGTATCCTGACGGACGCGGCGCTTTCCGGCCGGGAGGGACTTCTTCTGGCCGCCTCTTTCTGCATGATCCTTGGCTTTGGCGTGAAAGCGGGCATGTTTCCCCTGCACGGGTGGCTGCCGACCGCCCATCCGGTTGCGCCTGCCCCTGCCAGCGCGGTCCTGTCCGGCCTGATTACGAAGTCAGGAGTGCTGGCGATCATCCGCACGGTTTATTATGTAATCGGAGCGGACCGCATCCGGGGGAGCTGGGTTCAGTATGTATGGATTCTTTTATCGCTGCTGACCGTGTTCATGGGATCCATGCTGGCTTATAAGGAGCCGGTGATGAAGAAGCGGCTGGCGTATTCCACGGTGAGCCAGGTATCGTATATTTTGTTTGGCTTAAGCCTTTTGCAGCCCGCGGCCTTTGTGGGGGCCCTGTCCCATATTGTATTCCACTCCCTGATTAAGAACGCGCTGTTCTTTATCGCGGGCGCGATCATTGTGATCACCGGGAAGACAAGGGTGTCGGATATGAGACGGCTCGGGCGCTTCATGCCCCTGACGCTGGGGTGCTATACGATCGTGTCCCTGGCGCTGGTGGGAATTCCGCCGGCCAGCGGGTTTATCAGTAAATGGTATCTGGCCGCCGGCGCTCTGGCATCGGACACAGGGGCGTTCCGTGTGATCGGGCCAGTGACGCTCCTTTTGAGCGCGCTTCTGACAGCCGGATACCTTCTGCCGCTTACAGTTTCCGGATTTTTCCCGGGAGCAGACAGCGCGGCGGAGGAAGAGATAACGGGGTGCGAGCCCTCCATGTGGATGCTCGGCCCGATCGCGCTTCTGACAGCCGGATCCCTGGTGTTTGGCTGCTTTCCCGGGCCGCTTCTTACAGCGCTTGCGTCCATAGCGGCTTCTGTGCTTTGACGGAGGGGTGATTATGAATAACATGTTGCTGGCTGTTCCGGTGCTTCTTCCTGTTGTCGGGGGCGGGAGTATCCTGTTTTCGGAGCGCAGCCTCAGAGGAAGGCTGAAGGACATCAGCCTGGAGTGCCTGGTGGGCGGGATGGTTTTGTTAAACAGCCTGATCGTTGCCTGTATCCTCCTGATACCGGGAGCCAGGGGCGAGGGGCTTGTCCTGTTCCGCCTTTTTGCGGATCTGACCGTCATGTTCCGGATCGACGGCATGGGAAGCGTTTTTTCCGGCCTGGTGGCCTTCCTGTGGCCGCTGGCGACCCTGTATTCTTTTGAATATATGAAGCATGAGGAGCGCAAAGACACGTTTTTTGCCTTTTATGTTATGACGTATGGCATAACAATGGGCATTGCGTTTGCGGGAAATCTGACAACGCTGTACCTGTTTTATGAAATGCTGACGCTGGTCACGTTTCCGCTGGTTCTTTTTCCGTTAAGCAAAGAGGCTGTCCGCGCCAGCCGGACATACCTGTATTTCTCGATCGGCGGGGCGGCCTTTGCCTTCATCGGCCTGGTATTTGTGATGGGCTTTTCCGCCACGGGGACCACGGCGTTCCAGCCCGGGGGCGCGCTTGATATGGAACAGGCGCTTCGCAGCCGGGATGTGCTGCTGTTTGTGTATGTGCTGGCCTTTTTCGGCTTTGGCGTGAAGGCCGCGGTATTTCCCTGCCATGTATGGCTTCCGAAGGCCACGGTAGCCCCGACTCCGGTGACGGCGCTTCTCCATGCCGTGGCGGTCGTGAAATCCGGGGCGTTCGCCATCCTGCGCTTTACGTATTTTAGTTACGGCGCGGAGTTTGTGCGCGGGACGTGGGCCCAGTACACGGTTATGGCCGCGGCGCTGGCTACGATTCTGTTCGGCTCTACGATGGCTGTGCGGGAGGTTCACTGGAAACGGAGGCTCGCTTACTCCACGATCAGCAATCTGTCGTATATCCTGTTTGGCGCGGCCCTGATGACGCCCTTTGGGCTGGCGGCTGCGCTGTGCCACCTGACAGCCCATGCCTTTATGAAGATCTGCTCCTTTTTCTGCGCCGGGGCGGTGATGCGTCAGACCGGGAAAACGTATATTTATGAGCTGGACGGGCTGGGAAGGCGCATGCCGGTCACATTTGCCTGCCTTCTGACAGCCAGCCTTTCCCTGATGGGGATTCCGCTTTTTGCAGGCTTTATCAGTAAATGGAATATCTGCCGCGCCGCATTTCTATACGCGGATCTCTGTACAGACGGGCCGGGAAGCTGGCTTCCCTATACAGGTGTGGCGGTGATCCTGTATTCTGCGCTGATGACGGGAATTTATATGCTCTCCGTCCTGATCCGCGCCTGGGCCCCTGTCCGCGGGGAGGAGACATCAGAGCCTTCCGCGGAGGCTGCGTCGGATCCCGGATGGATGATGCTGGTTCCGCTCGTCATCTTTGCGGCAGTGATCCTTTTAATCGGCCTGCATTCCGGGCCGCTCATGGAGTTTTTGACAGCGATAGGAGGGGAGGCTGGATGATGCTTTTGACCAGGACAGGGTATGACTGGATCCTTCCGGGCGTCTGCGGCCTGGGGCTGCACTTCCGTCTGGACGGCTTCCGCCTGATTTATGCAGGCATCGCAGTATTTATGTGGGTGATCAGCGGCATATTTTCACGGGAGTATATGGCCCATTACCAGAAAAGAGGGCGGTACTACCGCTTTTTCTGGGCCACTTTTGCCGCTACGGCCGGGGTCTTTTTATCCGCGGATTTATATACGACCTTTATCTTCTTTGAAATCATGTCCTTTACCTCCTATGTGTGGGTGGCCTTTGATGAGAAACGGGAGAGCCTTAAGGCGGCGGAAACGTATCTGGCGGTTGCGGTGATCGGGGGGCTGGTGATGCTGATGGGCCTGTTCCTGCTGTATGATCAGTTCGGGACGCTTGAGATGGATGCGCTCGGCCCCATGGCCGGGGATGTGCTGTCGCGGGGCGCTCAGGCGCAGCGGGCGCGGCTCTACGCGGCCGGGGGCCTTCTCCTCTTCGGATTCGGGGCCAAGGCGGGCTGCTTCCCGCTGCATATATGGCTTCCGAAGGCCCACCCGGCGGCCCCGGCCCCGGCCAGCGCGCTTTTGTCCGGCATTCTCACAAAGGCGGGCGTGTTCGGAATTATCTTTGTCTCCTGCATCCTCTTTACAGGGGACAGGACGTGGGGGCTGCTGATTGCAGGGCTGGGATTTGCCACCATGTTCATCGGCGCGCTGCTGGCGCTGTTTTCGACCAATTTAAAGAGGACGCTGGCCTGCTCCTCCGTTTCCCAGATTGGTTTTATCCTGACAGGGATCAGCATGGCGGTTCTGCTCCCGCAGACGGGGGAACATAACAGCCTGGCCGTGCGCGGAGCGTTCCTGCATATGCTCAGCCATTCTCTGATCAAGCTGGTTCTCTTCCTCTGCGCCGGGGTGGTCTATATGAACCTGCACGAGCTGGAATTTAACGAGATCCGCGGCTTTGGCCGGAAAAAGCCTGCGCTCCTGTTCTGCTTTTTGATGGGCGCGCTCGGCATCGGCGGCGTCCCCTTCTGGAACGGTTACATCAGCAAAACGCTGATTCATGAGGGGATCGTGGAATATATCGCCGCCATCGGCGGGAGCTTTCTCTGGCGCTGCGGCGAATGGCTCTTTCTCCTAAGCGGCGGGATGACCGTGGCATATATGCTCAAGCTCTTTGTGCTCCTGTTCATAGACCGCCACCCCGCGCGGCAACCGGAATTTGATTCCATGTCCGCCTCGTACATGAGGCCGGCCACGCGCTTCGTTCTGATCCTGGCCGCGCTGCCCCTCCCCATACTCGGCATGCTGCCCCATCAGGCCATGGATCGGCTGGCCGCCCTTGGGTCAGGCTTTTTCGGCTTAAAGGAGTATGGCCGCGCCGTGTCCTACCTCTCCTTTGAAAACCTGAAGGGGGGCTTTATTTCCATCAGTATCGGCCTGCTCCTTTATTTTGGAATTGTAAGGGTCTTTATGACAAAACAGGAAGAGACTGGAACCTCCTACGTAAACCTCTGGCCGTCCTGGCTGGATCTGGAACAGCTCCTGTACCGCCCGGTCTTGGAGATTGCCTTCCCGGCCATATTCGGCGCGGTATCCGGCGTGCTCGACAAATATATCGTATCCGTGTCGGTTACAATTTTTTTGTCCGTATCCTCCGTAGCCTGCCGCGCCATGGATCATCTGGCGGACGGCGTCATTGTCCTCGCCAGACGGACAACCCACAGCCAGCTCCCGGAGCCCGATACGCACAGAGAGGGGAACTGGCTGGCCCGCTTCTTCGGAAGCCTCGCGGACGGGACTGTATTCCTGTGGGATAAACTGACCGGGCGCATGGAGCTCTATGGCAAACGGAGAAGCGCTGTAAGCCGGCTGTCAAATAAAGAGATACGAATCAAGTATATCGGAAGTCTGGTGGAAGAGAGCTTTTCCTTTGGGCTGATGCTGTTCTGCATCGGACTTTGCGCGACGCTGGGGTATCTGCTGTGGGTGCTTCTGGCATAATCAGTGGAGTAATACGCAAGATAATGTCTGGTTACGCGAAGTGAACTATTGCCGGGGAGGGGGTGTCGTGAGAGGGCCGCCAGAGTCCGATTATAAATCCAACGGAACCCCGCTCCCGCTCGGAGAAAAGCGCAGCGGACGCTAAGCTCGAAAAGACCTCGCTAAGCGTCCGCTGCGCTTTTCTCCGAGCGGAAGCGGGGTTCCGTTGGATACAGGAGCTGGCGCTGGCGGCCCCCCTTTCAGCTAATCCCCCTCATTTCCACATTCCTCCAAAAATGTAAGAGAAATTTAAAGCAAAATCCCTCCCCATATGGTAAACTAATATCATTGCAAAGCAACCAAATCAACATACAGCTTCTGCGTGCATATGCTTTACGAATGAGGGAGGGCTTTTTATGTCAGAAATCAGCATTCTGGTAGTGGATGATGAGAAGGAGATCGCGGATCTGGTCGAGATTTACCTGGTCAGCGATGGATATAAAGTATTTAAGGCGGATAACGCCCAGAAGGGGCTGGAGCTTCTGGAGAAGGAGAGCGTCCAGCTCGTGCTCTTAGATATCATGATGCCGGGCATGGACGGGCTGGAGATGTGCAAGCGGATCCGGGAGACAAACAATATCCCGATCATTATGCTCAGCGCCCGTTCCACAGACTTAGACAAGATTCTGGGACTGGGGACCGGGGCCGACGACTATGTGGTAAAGCCGTTTAATCCGCTGGAGCTGACGGCCCGGGTGAAGTCGCAGCTTCGGCGCTATACGCAGCTAAACCCGCAGAGCAATGCCCAGGAATCGCAAAAGAATGAGATTACCATCCGTGATCTGACGATCAACAAGGACAATCACAAGGTCATGGTTGGCGATGAGGAGATCAAATTAACGCCCATTGAATTTGATATTCTGTACCTTCTGGCCTCGAATCCCGGCCGTGTGTTCAGCACGGACGAGATTTTTGAGAAGGTGTGGAATGAAAAGGTGTATGAGGCGAATAACACGGTGATGGTACATATCAGAAGGCTGCGGGGGAAGATGAAAGAGGATACCAGACAGACCAAGATCATCACAACGGTCTGGGGGGTAGGATATAAAATTGAAAAATAGGGATATGAGTACGCGGTTCCGCACGAGGATCGTGACCAATATTTTCTACAGCGCCCTCATCGCCTGCCTGGTCGAGGTATTTTTGATTGCCAATGTCTCCATGATTACAGGGTATCTGAAGGAGACAAGGTATGCGGAGTCCTTTTTTCTCCAGTTGACGGAGATGGATACGCTGATGACGCTTTTTTATGTGCTGTTCGGGATCGGTCTTTTTACCCTGACCTTTCTCGCCCTGCAGGAGAAGTCGCTGCGCTATATCAGCCGCATCTCGGCTGCGATTCAGAATATTTCCGAGGGAGATTTAAATACCACCATCGAAGTGGCAGGGGACGATGAATTTACGGCGATGGCCGTGAACCTGAATAAGATGGTGGAGGACATCCGGCGCCTCATTGACAGGGAGCGCGAGGCGGAGCGGACTAAGCATGAGCTGATCACGAATGTGGCGCACGATCTGCGCACGCCCCTGACCTCTATCATCGGCTACCTGGAGCTTCTGTCCGGCCAGGTGGAGATCCCGCCCGAGATGCAGGCCAAGTATATTGCCATTGCCTGCGCCAAATCAAAGCGCCTTGAGAAGCTTATAGAGGATCTGTTCGGCCTGACCAAGATGAATTACGGAAAAGTATCCATGCACGTGACAAAGGTGGATATTGTAAAGCTCTTAAGCCAGCTTCTGGAGGAGTTTTACCCCAGTTTTAAAGATAAAAATTTATCCTATGAGCTGCAGAGCAATGTTCCGGCCAAGACGATCTCAGCCGACGCAAACCTTCTGGCGCGCCTGTTTGACAATCTGATCAACAACGCGATCAAATACGGGGCCGACGGAAAACGGGTTCTGGTCAATATTCAGGCCGTGGAGACGACGGTCGCGGTTTCTGTGACAAATTACGGCTATGTGATCCCAAAGGAAGAGCTTCCGTTTATTTTCAACAAATTTTACAGGGTTGAGCAGTCGCGCTCCACAGACACCGGGGGGACGGGGCTGGGGCTGGCGATTGTCAAGAATATTGTGGACATGCACGGAGGCGCGATTCAGGTTTCAAGCGATCTGAACGGGACGGTGTTCGTTGTAAAGCTCAAGACAAATTTTGATATTAACAAAGAAAATTTTGGGTGACAGTTCAGGCAGGTCTGCGCAATGCTTGCGCTGACCGTACGAAAACGTGGCGGCAGCAGGCATCCGCCCCATCGCGAAGCGATTTTCATGGGCAGATGCCGTAACGGTTCAGGTTGTCTGAACTGTTACAATTTTGGGTGACGCGTAACCGTCCGGACGGCTCTGGACAGTTACGGCAGCGCTCCACACTGCAGCCCGGGAGGATAGCAGGATGAAGGAATATATGAGGTCAGGAAGGCTGAGAGCCCTTCTGTCAGCCGCCGCTGCGGCTCTTTTGCTCTCTGCGTTTTTTATGCGGCCCGGACGGGCGTTTGCCGCAGCTTTGACGGATAAGGAGGGGGCTCTGTCCATGGAAGTCTCCTTTGGTTACGGCGATACGGCAAAGGCAGAGCGCTATGTGCGGCTGCGCGTCTTTCTGAAAAATGACGGCGGGGAGGATTTTTCAGGGAACTTAGAGCTTTTGACCACAGAGTCAAGCCTGGAGGCATACCGCTATGATTATCCGGTTGCCGTGGCGGCCGGAGAGCGTCTGGAGACGGTGTGCGATATCCCTCTGGGCATAAGGGCGGATCAGATTTACGTGCGCGTCACGGATCAGGAAGGCGCGCGGATACTGCAAAAGCGTGTCAAGCTCGGCATCAGCCGCAATGTCAGCGAATGCTTTATCGGGGTGTTCAGCGACAGCCCGGAGAAGCTGGAATACTTAGACGGGGTGGGGATCTATTACGGCTCTATTAAGACCAGGCTTTTGAACTTAAACGCCGGCCTTGCGCCGGAGGATCCTCTGGGCTATGATCAGCTTGATCTGATTGTGGTGTCAGACTATGACTTAAATCAGCTCTCGGAGGCGCAGCACAACGCCATCCTTCGCTGGGTGGAGAAGGGCGGAAACGTGCTTATCGGCGGCGGGGAGCGCTACCGGGAGTCCATGGGGCGGTTTGCGGGAGAGATTTTGGAAAAGGTGTACGGGGAGCCGTCCTACGCAGAGGTGAACCTGGGCGCAGAGTATTCCAAAAGCGCTCCGCAGGAGGCTGTGATGAGGCTTCTGTGTGTGAATGCAGAGCTGAAAAACGGCAATGTTCTGATGCAGGGGAATTTCCCTCTTCTGTCCTATGTGCAGAGGCGTAAAGGGCGCGTCGCGGCGGCTGCCTTTGCGCTTGAGGACATCGGCCTCTTCTGCGGGGATCATCCGGCCTTCCTGGAGCATTTCTATACGATGATTTTCGGGGAGGACCGGGTGGAGCAAATGTCCATGCAGGATTATTCCGGATTTTCCCAGCTCTACTTCTCCGTGCAGGGCTTAATCAACACAGGGGACACGGGGCGGCTGCCCGGCGTGGCTGCCTATACGCTGGTGATCATTGTTTATCTGGCGTTTATCGGGCCGGCGCTTTACCTGTTTTTGAAGAAGCGCGGGAGCCACCGCTACTATCTGGCCGGGGCCGCCGGCTGCGCCCTTGTATTTACAGGCATTATCTATATAATGGGCGTCAAAACACGTTACAGGGGCCCGTTTTTTACGTATGCGACCATACTGGACGCGTCCGGGGGACAGGCGCAGGAGGAGACGTATGTCAATATACGCAGCCCCTATAATAAACCATTCACGGTGAGCATCCGGCCGGAATATACGATACGTCCGGTGACGAAAAGCTATTACTATGACGCGGCTTCTGCCGTCAGCTTTACGGGCGAGGAGACGTATAAGACGAACATCAGGTTCCTGAAGGACCGGACAGACATACGGATCCGGGATACGGTTGCCTTTACGCCGCGGCTTTTTATGCTCACACAGGAGCTTCCGGGCGCTAAGGCCATGGAGATCGGAGGCATGGTCTCCTATTTTGAGGGAAAAACAGGCGGCCGGATCGTCAACCGGTTTGACTGCCGCCTGGAGGATGCGGCTTTGCTGCTGTTTGGCAAGGCGATCCTTTTAGGCGACCTGGAGCCGGGGGAGGAGCGCAGCCTGGAGGACTGCGAGGTCCTGAACTACCCGCTCAGCTATACGAATGCGCTCGCGCAGAAGCTGGCCGGGGGAGATGCGTATGAGAAAGCGGATATTTATGACGAGGGCTATATGCGCTATCAGGAGCGCAGCCGGCTTCTCAGCTTTTATCTGGATTCACGGATGGATCTGGGCGTCTCGGAGGCCAGGCTCATCGCTTTCTGCCCGGATATCAGCGGGGACGGCTTTTTGACCGGCGGCGATTTTACGACAGAGGGCCTTTCTATGGTGACATCCACCATAGAGCTGAACCGCGGGGAGGGCGGGCTCGTATACCGTCCTGCGCTGCAGCAGAGGCCCACGGTCATTTCCGGAAATTATGAGGCTTCCTATAACAGCATGTATGTGGGGGAGGCAAAGGAACCGGCGGTTGTGGAATATTCCCTTGGAAATGATTTGGAGATCCAGAGGCTCAGTTTTGAAACGGTCTCTCCCTGCTTTGTGAATAATCCCAGGTATCCGTATCTGTCGGCTTTTGAGGGGAAGATGTATTTCTATAACCACGATACAGGGCACAATGATTTGATGGAGAACAGGGAGAGCTTCACGGCCGAAGAGCTCAAGCCGTACCTGTCCCCCACGAATACGCTGACTGTCAAATATGTGGATGAGAACCAAAACGAATACGGGTGGGAGCGCCATCTGCCGATGATGTACGTGACGGGAAAGGAGAAGTGATGCTGGAAATCAGGAAATTACAGAAGCGGTACGGAAATTTCCAGGCGCTGGACGGCCTTGACCTCACGATCCCGGAGGGGGAAATCTTTGGCTTTGTAGGCCCGAACGGGGCCGGAAAGACGACGACCTTAAAGATAACGGCAGGACTCCTCTCTCCGGACAGCGGTTCGGTCATGATTGACGGGGTGGACGCGCTGGCGGACAACCGCGGCCTTAAGGAGAAGATCGGCTATGTTCCGGATTTCTTCGGCGTTTATGATAATCTGAAGGTATCGGAGTACATGGAATTTTTCGCTTCCTGCTACGGGCTTGAGGGGCGGGAGGCCAGAATGCGCTGCTGTGCGCTTTTAGAGCAGGTCAAGCTGGAGGACCGGGCGGATTTTTTTGTGGACGGCCTCTCCAGGGGGATGAAGCAGCGGCTCTGCCTGGCGAGGGCTCTGCTGCATGATCCGAAGCTTTTGATTCTCGACGAGCCGGCCTCGGGCATGGATCCCAGGACGAGGATGGAATTTTCGGCCATGCTGAAAGAGCTGCGGGAACAGGGAAAAACTTTGCTTGTCAGTTCCCATGTCCTCTCCGAGCTTTCCGGGCTTTGTACCAGCATCGGTATTATCGAGCAGGGGCATATGGTGCTTGAGGGCAGCATGGAGCATATTACCGAGCAGGTCAATTCTTCAAAGCCTCTTCTGATCCAGGTGTTCAGCAACATGGAAAAGGCGCTGGCCATCTTAAAGAGCCATCCCTGCGTGCAGACGATCGCCGTTAAGCGGGATGAGATCAAGGTGGGCTTTCTGGGAGACCGACAGGATGAAGCCGCCCTGCTGCAGCAGTTGATTGACGCGGATGTAATGGTCAGCGGTTTTATGAGGGAAAAGGGCAGCCTGGAATCGCTTTTTATGCAGGTGACTGCCCGCGAGGACGAAAAGGCGGTGATACGACATGAAATGGAATCCGGTTTATAGGCGGGAGCTGACAATTAACAGCCGCAGCGTCAGGCTGGCGGCGATTCTCCTGATTTTCGACAGCATCCTGGCTGTGGCGGCGCTGCTTAATATGTATTCTGTGGTTGGCCAGGTGAAGGTTACGGCAGAGATCCAGTATTCGCGTTTTCTGGAGCTTTATACTTTTGTGTCCTCCATCGAATTTATTATGCTGATGTTTATTATGCCGGCCCTGACGGCCAGCAGCGTCAGCGGCGAGCGTGAAAAGCAGACGCTGGAGCTGATGCTGACCACAACCATGAAACCGCGGGAGATTATTCTGGGAAAGCTCTTTTCCGCCCTGACAATGATGCTCCTTCTGGCGGTATCCGCGCTTCCGATCCAGTCCCTTGTATTCGTCTACGGCGGCATTACCATAACCGATATGGCGATGCTGTTCGTCTGTCACGGCATTGTGGCGGCATTTACGGGCGGGATCGGCATGTTTTACTCCTCCCTGTTCAAGCGATCCACGATCGCGACGGTGTGCGCCTATGCGACGATCGTGATTCTGGCGGCGGGAACGTATGCGCTCAATGTGTTTGCCTACCGCATGGATATGAATGAAATAAACACCTATCTGAATGCGCTGAACGCCTCGGCGAGGCAGGCGAGCTCCGGCGGTTTTATCTATCTTCTTCTGCTGAATCCGGCGGTTACGTTTTTTGCGGTGATTACCAGGCAGGCGGGCAGTGGGAATGTACGGCTGGCGTTTGAACAGTGGTTCGGGGCGCAGCCGGACAATGCGGTGACGGCGCACTGGATTCCTGTCAGCCTGTGTCTGCAGCTTTTGGCGGCGGTTGTCCTGATTGCGGCGGCGGTGCACACGATTACGCCTGTCCATAAGGGACGGAAAGGGAGCGGGAAGGCGGTTGTGCGCGGGAAAGCGGCGCTGAGGGTTTGAATTAAGGGGGCATTGCGAAGGAAGCCGGAAATGACAGATTGAGAACATGGGGATGAAAGGAGACTGGTATGCTGAAAATTGGCTGTCATTTATCATCATCAAAGGGGTATGCGGCTATGGGAAGGGAGGCGCGGCGGATCGGGGCTGATACGTTTCAGTTTTTTACGCGCAATCCCAGAGGCGGGAGCGCAAAGCAGCTCGATCCGGAGGATGTGGCGGAGTTTCTGGCGTTTGCACGGGAGCAGGGGATTGAGAAGATTTTGGCGCATGCGCCTTATACGTTAAATGCCTGCTCGGCGGATCCGCATGTCCGGGAGTTTGCGCGGAATACGATGGCGGATGATTTGGAGAGGCTGGAATATACGCCGGGGAATTATTATAATTTCCATCCCGGCAGC
This sequence comes from Otoolea muris, assembly GCF_943193115.1. NCBI lineage: Bacteria > Bacillati > Bacillota > Clostridia > Lachnospirales > Lachnospiraceae > Otoolea > Otoolea muris. The sequence goes on along the minus strand of NZ_CALPCY010000012.1, from coordinate 5,234 downwards.
CATGTAAAGCAGGGGGCGGAAAAGGGCATTGAATATATTTCAGGGATGCTTAATACGGTATTAAAGCCGGGACAGCATACGACTGTGCTTCTGGAGACAATGTCCGGAAAGGGCAGCGAGGTCGGGCGCAGTTTTGAGGAGCTTCGGGCCATTCTTGACCGGGTGGAGCTTTCGGATCAGATGGGCGTCTGCCTGGATACGTGCCATGTGTGGGACGCAGGATATGATATTGCGGGAAATTTGGACGGCGTACTGGAGGAATTTGACCGGATTATTGGTTTGGGGCGTTTAAAGGCGATTCATTTAAATGACAGCATGAATCCGCTCGGAGCGGCAAAGGATCGGCACGCGAAGATCGGGGAGGGGCGTATCGGTTTGCGGGCGCTTTCCGGGGTGGTATGCCACCCGGCATTGCGGGAACTGCCGTTTTATCTGGAGACGCCGAATGATCTGGACGGATATGCGCGCGAAATTGCGCTTATGAAGGAGGAATGGAAGAATGGGAATTATTAGAGCAGCAGGAAAGGCAATCGGCGGCGGGCTGGCTGATCAGTGGCTGGAGGTTATAGAGCCGGGCGATATGGGGGATCAGACGGTCTTTGCAGCGGGCAGAAGGATCCGCAGAGGCGAAAATGTTAAGGGAACGGACGGAACGGTTTCCAACGGCTCTGTGATCCATGTATACCCGAATCAGTTTATGATGCTGGTGGATGGGGGCAAGGTCGTGGATTACACGGCGGAGGAGGGCTATTATAAGGTGGATCAGTCGTCCATGCCCTCCCTGTTTAACGGCCAGTTCGGAGACGCGCTGAAGGAATCGTTTGACCGGATCCGCTATGGCGGCCAGACTCCGAAGGCGCAGAAAGTTTTTTATATCAACCTTCAGGAGATCAAGGGGATTAAATTCGGAACCCGCACGCCGATCAACTATTTTGACAATTTTTACAACGCGGAGCTTTTTTTGCGGGCCCATGGGACGTATTCGATCAAGATCACGGACCCGCTCCGGTTTTATGCGGAGGTGATCCCCAAGAATGCGGATACGGTAGAGATTAATTCGGTCAATGAGCAGTATCTGGCGGAGTTTTTGGAAGCGCTGCAGACCTCAATCAACCAGATGTCCGCGGACGGCGTGCGGATTTCCTTTGTGGCCTCCAAGGGGCGCGAGCTGGGGAAATATATGTCGGATACGCTGGACGAGGACTGGAAGAAGATGCGCGGCATGGAGATCCAGTCCGTGGGCATCGCCAGCATTTCCTATGACGAGGAATCCCAGAAGCTGATCAACATGCGCAACCAGGGCGCGATGCTCGGCGACCCGACCGTGCGCGAGGGATACGTGCAGGGCGCGATTGCAAGGGGACTGGAAGCGGCCGGCTCCAACTCTGGAGGCGCGATGGCCGGATTTATGGGCATGGGAGCCGGGATGAATATGGGCGGCGGCTTTATGGGCGCGGCGTCGGCGTCGAACCTGCAGCAGATGCAGATGGGGCAGGCGCAGGGCGGCCGCGGCCAGGGCGGATATGCAATGGGCGCCGCGGGAGCGGGTCCGAATGCGGCGATGGGGATGAATGCGCCGGCCGGGATGAATGCCGCGCCGGGTAATGCAGGGATGGGAGCGAGCGCGGCGATGGGGGCGAATGCAGCCGGCGGGGCGTGGACGTGCGGGTGCGGCCATGTGAATACAGGGAAATTCTGTTCCGAGTGCGGGTCGCCTAAGCCGGCGGGGCCGTGGACGTGTAGCTGCGGGACGGTGAACAGCGGGAAGTTCTGTTCGGAGTGCGGGAGGCCCAGAGGGTGAGATTGCATAGACATTCCGGCCTGTGTGAATGGTTTTGCGTTTGTGAGAGACATAATGTATAAAGTGAGATAATTGGAGGAAATGGATCAAAAAATTAAAATTCCTGTTGGTATTTTAGGAGCAGGGTCGGTGATATATATTGATTATCCCTTTGAGGATAAAAAAGAATATAAGAGAAGACCAGCAGTCGTTATATCATATGAGAACAGAAAAACGAAAGTGGTTTTGTTAAAAATAAGCAGCGTGGAAAAGTATAAGGACACTAAAAAGTATCCGTATGCATATAAAATTAAAGATTTACAGCAGAGCGGATTGCCAAAAACATCTTATGTATTAGCGGACAAAGAATTATTACTGCCGGATAATACACAGTGTGAGGGAACAGGGAGATTATCTCTTAACGATTTAAAAGCAGTCAATGCATTGCATAATCTGGCAGTCCTGGCAAATACCCAGACGACACTGAATTATGAAGGAGGAATAATATGATAGCGATTCCGAAAACGATATCTATGGAATTTGTCAGAAGTTTAACCCCAACAGATGTACGGGAAATACTTGAAAATGCGTCGAATGCGATTATTGATCAGGTAATTGGATTTTTACCAACGCCTACGCGGGAAAATTATTTAGAGGCACATCCGTTTTTAGATGATGGGATTTATGATGCAAACGGAAACGTGATCGGGGAAAAGCATCCGGAGGATTGATAATGGCGGTGAACAGACATGGCAGTAATTACGTATAAATGCCCCAACTGCGGCGGCGGTCTTGTTTTTGACCCCAAATCCCAGCAGTTTAAGTGTGAATATTGTCTCTCCGGTTTTTCGGAGGAGGAGCTGAAAGCGCGTACAGGGGCCGCAGAGGAAGAAGACAAAGCAGCGCCGTCCGGGACTGACAGCGCGCGCGCTGAAGCGGCTATGATGGTCTATAGCTGCCCGAGCTGCGGGGCGGAGATTGTGGCGGAGGAGACAACGGCGGCTACGTCCTGCTATTACTGCCACAATCCGGTGGTTTTATCGGGGAAGCTGGACGGGGCCTATGAGCCGGACAGCGTGATTCCGTTTGAGGTGGATCAGAAGACCGCCAGGGAGCGGTTTAAGGAGTGGATTGGAAAAAAGCGGTATGTGCCGGGCGATTTCTATTCCCCGGAACAGATGAAAAGGCTGGAGGGAATCTATTATCCGTACTGGACGTTTGGCTGTACGGTTGAGGGGAGCTTGAAGGCCGAAGGAATCCGCAATAAAGATTTGGCTGCCGTAAGCGGCTATGTGGATGTGGAGACGAGCCGGTTTGCGGTGGAGCTTGAGGGCGAGATGCAGATAGGGCATGTAGCCCGGGCGGCGCTTAAAAAAGCGGACCGCCAGTTGTCAGAACGGGTGCTTCCATTTGACATGGAAAAAACACGTCCGTTTAAAGCAGGTTACCTGTCCGGTTTCCGGGCGGAACGCCGGGATCGGGGACAGGAGGAATTTTCGGAGGAGGTTGAGTCAGAGGTCAGGAGCTTTGCCAGGGAAGCGCTTTTAGGGAATGTGTCCGGCTATGATCAGGTCAGGGTGCAGCAGCAGACAGAGAATATAAAAGACAAGTCATGGAGTTACTGTCTGTTTCCGGTCTGGATCATGACTTATCAGAGAAAAAAGGACGGGAAGATGTACTATTTTGCCATGAACGGCCAGACCGGAAAAATATGCGGCATGCTTCCTGTAGACGGAAAGAAACTGGCAGTCTTGTTTATGAGTGTTTTTCTGCCGGTCTTTTTACTGCTTTTAATAGGAGGATATCTGATATGAGTAAAAGACAGCTTCCACCTGGCGCGGCGGCGCGCTTCCTGTTTTCGCTTTTCATTGCTCTTTCCGTCCTGTTTCTGCCGGCTTTTTTTCCGGGAGGGACAGCGCTGGCGTCAGAAGCGCCCCGCCGCGTTTTTGATGAGGCCGGCCTGTTTGACGAAGGCGAGACGGGAGAGCTGGAATCAGCCATTGCTGAATTCAGGGAAAACTGGCCGTCGTCCGATCTGGCGATCCTGACTGTGGACGATGCAGAAGGGAAGACGGCGGCAGAATACGCGGATGATTTCTATGACAGCCGCGAAATAGGGAGCGGGAGCCAGTCAAGCGGCGCTCTCCTGTCCATTGACATGGATAACCGTGAAATCTGGCTCTCTACCTTGGGGGAAACTGCGGGAGTCCTTACCGACAGCCGGGTGGAACAGGTACTGGACGACGCCTACGGCCCTGTTTCAGAGGGAAACTACGCAAAGGGCGCGTTGGCGGCGATCAGCAGGATAGAGGCATACATGAAGGCCGGCGTCCCGGCAGGACAGTACAGCTCAGAGGGGGAAGCTAAAACGTATCAGGCCAGAAAACGTTCTCTGGAGTGGTATGAAATAGCCTTTGCTCTGGCAGTTTCCTCGGCTGCAGCGGGTGCTGTCTGTCTTACGACTGCAAACCGCTATAAAATGAAAGAGGAAAGCCGTCAATCCTTAAATTACCGCATGGCATACCGCGGAAGCAGCGAATTCCATTTCTCTAAAAATAAGGCGAACCTGATAGGAAGGACGGTGGCGAGGCATGTGATCGCGGGCTCAGGAATGGCAGGCCCGGGCGGCTCCCACAGAGGCCCGGGGAACCGCACAACCGTCCACCGGAGCAGCAGCGGGAGGATGCATGGCGGAGGGGGAAGGAAATTTTAGGCGTGGTTCAGAGCATTTTTCAAACACGCTTTAGTACTACAGCGAACTTTTGATGGCCTGCGCCCTCTTTTTCTGATATAATGAAAGAAAAGGGGTGGTATTATGATGAATCCAACCATGTTTGATCCGATTGCTTTAGAAAACTGGTATTCCGATGATGAAAACAGTCTTTTGCTTCAAACAGAACTGGAAAAATATTTTCAGAATTATCTTCCCTGCTTCCGGTCAGAGCCACAAAGAAAACTGTTCCAAACATTTATAACGGGTCTGTTAAGCCCGTTGGAACGTAAATCCATCGAACCGGTTGCACTCCATTTTTCCGGGGAGAAGTATGTCCGCCCCATGCAGCAGTTTTTTTCACGCTCCCCTTTTGAGGAACAGCCTCTCCTGGATATTTACCAGGAACTGCTTTCCAAACAGGTTGGGCAGGCCCCTGGTATGCTGTCCGTAGATGATACGTGTTTTGTGAAAAAAGGGAAACATTCCGCCGGGGTGAAGCGCCAGTACTGCGGCCGCCTGGGCAAAACGGAAAACTGCCAGTCCGGCGTATTCCTTGCTTTTGCGGGGGACAACGGGTACGGCCTTGTGGACTATGAACTTTACCTTCCGCAGGAATGGTTCGGGGAAGATTTTGCACAGCTGTACAAAGAATGCCATATTCCGGAAGAAAAAACATTTTCCACAAAAAATGAGATTGCTGTAAGGCTGCTTAACCAGGCAGTACACAGCGGTCTGTTCCAG